>CAIYFD010000199.1 GCA_903925425.1 uncultured Opitutia bacterium
GGTCGATGTCGAACAGGCCGCGCACGCGCGAGAAATACTGCGGGCTCTCCTCCGCCGGCGCCGCGGGCTGGGTCGAACCCAGGTTAGGCGCGGTCGGGGCTGACTCGGAGGCAAAGACGGTGGCCGTCGTCAGGCAGCCAGCCAGCGCGAGGAGACGGACCTTGGGGACTATGAGGCTCTGAAGTGACATGGTAACGGGGTACGGCAACGAGGGCAGGCCGGCCGGGGTTGGCAAGCGTGCAAATGGCGACGGTGCAGACCGCGACGCCGGGAAATGGATCCCGAGGAAACCTTCCTTGATTCGCGGGCGACTCTGCCGCGTGATGCAGGGCGTGATTGTCGCCGTCTTTTACCTCATCGTCGTCGTGCTGGGCATCCTGAGCATGGGCTTCCAACTCCTCGGCTCGCGCCTGCTGAACCCGCACTTCGGCTCCTCGATCATCGTCTGGTCCTGGCTGATCTCGACCTTTCTCGCGGCCTTCAGCCTGGGCTCCCTCCTCGGCGGCTGGATCAGCAGCCTGCCGGCGGCGCGCCGCCACCGGTTTCAGCTCGCGGTGGCGGTGGGGGCGGTGCTGACCCTCGCGTTCACGGCGGCGTTCGGCCGGGGCGTGCTCGATGTGATCGAGGTGAAGTTCGAGTCCGTCAGCACCGCGCTGCTGGTCTCCTGCCTCGGGTTGTTCTTTGCGCCCGTGACCATGCTCTCCTGCTTCGGGCCGCAATGCGTGCAGTGGATCGCCGCCCGCGGCACCAAACCCGGCGCGGCTTCGGGGGTCATCTATGGCATTAGCACCGTCGGCAACATCGCCGGCGTGATGCTCACCGCCTTCGTGCTACTGCCGAACCTGCGGGTCTCGACGCTCCTCTACGTCTGGCTCGGCGTGGCCGTGGTCTCGCTCGCCGGCCTCCTCACCCTGCTCCAACGCGCCGAATCGCCCGCCGCGCCGGGGAAATCCGGGACCGGGTCAGCCTCTTCCCCCGACACCTCCCCATGAAACTCCGCCTTCTGTTGCTGCTGCCCCTCGCTCTCGCCACGGCCCACGCCGCCGCTGCTTCCCAGGACTACACGGAGAGCTTCGACACGATCTACAACAGCCTGACGGTCCAGCGGACCGGCACCATCATTGAGCTCCGCGCCCGTTCCCGCGCCGGCGTTTTCCGCGAGTCCGCCGTCGATCTCGCCGATCCGCTCACGCAGCAGGTGCCCTACACCAAGACGCTCTACGCCGGCCTGTTCTTCCAACCCAAGCCACAGAAGGTGCTGATGATCGGCCTCGGCGGCGCCGGTTTCCACCGGCTCTTCACGGCCGCGTTTCCCGACACCACCCTGCAGACCGTCGAACTCGACCCGAAGGTCGTCGAGCTCACCAAGGAGCGCCTTTACTTCAAGCCGACCGACAAGACCCCGATCGCGACGCAGGACGGCCGCATCTACATCAAGCGCACGACGGAGAAATGGGACTGGATCATCCTCGACGCCTACCGCGGCGGCTATGTACCCCCGCACCTCAAGACCAAGGAGTTCTACCAGGAGTGCGCCGCCAAGCTCGCCGACAACGGCGTGCTGCTCACCAACCTCCACGCCACCACGGCGCTGTTCTACACCGACCTCAAGACCCTCACCGATGTTTTCCCGCAGGTCGTGCTCTTCGCCAACGCCCAGAACCCGGGCAATGTCATCGCCTGCGCGGTGAAATACCGGACGCCGGTCGTCACCGATGCCGCCAAGTGGCCCGCGCCCGCGACGCTGAACGGCCCGCTGCAGGGCCGCGTCGACATGGCGAAGATCATGACCGAGCGGATCGCGTGGCCCGCGGACGAAATCACCAAGGCCGGCGCCAAGGTGATCACCGACGACTTCGGCTCCCCCGAACTGCTCGACGCCGTGCAGATCGGCAATACGAAGGAAAC
>CAIYFD010000200.1 GCA_903925425.1 uncultured Opitutia bacterium
ATCCTCGACCGCATCGGGGTGAAGTTGACGTATTTCATGTCCGTGACGACTTGGTCGCTCTTCACGCTTCTCCTCGGGTTTGGACAGGGCTTCCGGTCAATCCTCGGCCTCCGCCTTGGCCTCGGTGCCGCGGAAGCGCCGTGTTTCCCGGCGAACAGCCGCGTGCTCAGCACTTGGTTCCCGCAGCAGGAACGTGCCCGGGCCACCAGTATCTTCTCGCTCGGAATGTACGCCGGTCTCGGCTTCCTGAGTGTCCCGCTCACTCTCATTGTGCAGCATTGGGGTTGGCGGATGTTGTTCGTCGTCGTGGGTGTCCTCGGCGTCCTGTTCGGTCTGCTCTGGATGAAGTTGTACCGGGAGCCGTTGGAGAGCACGGCGGTCAACGCCGCGGAACTTGAGCACATCCGGGCCGGCGGCGGCTTGGGTCACGTGGCCAAAGCAATTCCCTTCTCCTGGACCAACCTCGGTTTTCTGCTCCGCCAACGCCAAGTTGTGGGCGCCGCGATCGGGCAGTTCGCGGGTAATTGCACGTTGGTTTTTTTCCTCACTTGGTTCCGACCCTACCTCGCCGACGCCCGCGGGATGACCTGGATGCAAGGTGGGATCTACCTCTCGCTCCCGTTCCTCGCCGCCGCCGTCGGCTGCCTGTCGGGTGGCGCGCTCTCCGACTACCTCCTGCGTCGCACGGGTTCGGCCACGCTGGCGCGGAAGCTCCCCATCACCTGCGGCTTTTTCATGGCTGCGACCATCATCCTGGCGAACTATGTCACGAGCGACGCCGCCATGATCACGATCATGTGCATTTCGTTCTTCGGGCAGGGTTGGATCAACCTCGGCTGGACACTCATCACCGACGTCGCGCCGAAGAAGCTGCACGGTCTCACCACCGGCTTCTTCAACTTCTGCACCAACATGGCGGGAATTATTACTCCAATCGTGATTGGTTATGCGATTCAGGCGACGGGGTCCTACGCGCTCGGCCTGACGTTTATCGCCGTCATGGCGGGGGTCGGAGCGATCTCGTACTTCTTCGTCGTCGGCGAGGTGAAGCGCATCGAATTCGAGGTCGAATCGTGAGCATCAATCCTGCTTGGGTTTCCGCATGAAGGCCCGTGGTCACGCCGCCCCGCTGAGTTCCAACGAGCATCTCCTCCGCTGGGTGGAGAAGATGCGCACGCTGTGCGATCCCGCCGCCGTGCACTGGGTCGACGGCTCGGCCGCCGAGCGGCGGGAACTCATTGCGGGCATGGTGACACGGGGCACGCTGACCCGCCTCGATCAAAAAACGTGGCCGGGCTGCTATCTGGCGCGGAGCGATCCCGCCGATGTCGCGCGGGTTGAGGACCGTACGTTTATCTGCGCGTTGTCGCGCGACGCGGCCGGGCCGACCAACAATTGGTCCGATCCCTTCGAGATGCGCCGGAAACTGCGCGGCCTGTTCGCGGGCTGCATGCGCGGCCGCACCCTGTATGTCATCGCCTACCGCATGGGACCGGCCGGGTCGCCGATGTCCCGCATCGGCGTGCAGCTCACCGACTCGCCCTATGTGGTCGTGAACATGGGCATCATGGCGCGGACCGGCCGGGCGATCTTCGGGGAAATTGACCGGGCGCAGACGCGCGTTGTCCCCGGGCTGCATTCGGTCGGGGCCCCGCTCAAGCGCGGACAAAAGGATGTCTCGTGGCCGTGCAATCCCGACAAGTACATCGTTCATTTTCCCGAGTCGCGCGAGATCTGGAGCTTCGGCTCGGGTTACGGCGGGAACGCCCTGCTCGGCAAGAAATGCTTCGCGCTGCGCATCGCCTCCAATCTCGCCCGCGACGAGGGCTGGATGGCCGAGCACATGCTGATCCTAGGGCTGGAGGATCCGAAGGGGGAGAAGACCTACGTGGCCGCGGCCTTTCCGAGCGCGTGCGGCAAAACCAACTTCGCCATGCTCGTGCCGCCGGAGACCTTCCGCCGCAAGGGCTGGAAGGTCTGGACGGTTGGCGACGACATCGCGTGGCTGCGGCCCGATGCGGCCGGCCGCCTGCACGCGATCAATCCCGAGGCGGGTTTCTTCGGTGTCGCACCCGGCACGTCCGTGAAGACGAATCCCAACGCGATGGCGGCCCTCGCGCGTAATACGATTTTCACGAACACGGCCCTGACTCCGGACGGCGGTGTCTGGTGGGAAGGGATGACCCCGGAGCCCCCCGAGCGTTGCCTCGACTGGCAGGGCCGCGAGTGGACTCCGGAAATCGGGCGTGCCACCGGGGCGACGGCCGCCCATCCCAACGCCCGTTTCACCGCCCCCGCCTCGCAGTGTCCGACGATGGATCCTGACTGGGAGCGCCCCGAGGGCGTGCCAATCAGCGCCATCATCTTCGGCGGGCGCCGGGCCACGACGATGCCGCTGATCTACCAGTCCTTCAACTGGACCGCCGGCGTTTACCTCGGAGCCACGATGGGGTCGGAGACGACGGCCGCCGCGGGCGGCGCCACCGGAAAGGTCCGGCGTGACCCGATGGCGATGCGGCCGTTTTGCGGCTACCACATGGGCGACTATTTCCGTCACTGGATCAGCATGCAGAAGCGACTCAGCGAGACGCCGCGCATCTTTCACGTGAATTGGTTCCGCAAGGATGCGGCCGGGAAATTCCTCTGGCCCGGCTTTGGCGAGAACATGCGCGTGCTCAAGTGGATGGTCGACCGCGCGCGCGGCCGGGCCCTCGGGAAGGAGACGCCGATCGGCTGGGTGCCGCGTTACGAAGACATCGACTGGACCGGGCTAGATTTCACCCGCGAACGCTTTGATGAGCTGCAGGCTTTCGATAAGACGGCCTGGCGGGCCGAGGTCATCAATCACGAGGAGCTCTTCCTCGACCTCCACGACCGCCTGCCCAAGGAGCTGATCTATGAGCGGGAACTGCTGATCTGCCGGATGTAAGGTTGCGATTCCGGAGGGAGGGTAGCGCTGGCCCGCCGGGTCGGCCGCGCTTGGGGTTGGGGACCGTGGGGCAATATCCGCCCAGCAGTGGGGCTTGCCGGGCTAGCCGGGGGCGGATCATATCCCGCGCAACCCCTTCCTCATGAAAAAACTCAAGAAAGCACTCTGGATCCTTCTCGGCCTAGTGGTGTTGATCCAGCTCGTGCCCTTTGGCCGTTCCCACACCAACCCCCCGGTGGTGAAGGAAGTGGCGTGGGATTCGGCGCAGACCAAGGCGCTCGTGCGCCGGGCCTGCTATGATTGCCACAGCAACGAGACGGTCTGGCCGTGGTACTCGAACGTCGCCCCGGTCTCGTGGCTCGTGCAGCGCGACGTCAACGAGGGCCGCTCGCGCCTGAACTTCTCGGAATGGAATCGCGAGCAACGCCGGGCGAAGGATGCGGCCGCGAGCATCCAGGAAGGCGAGATGCCGATGGCGATTTATCTGCCGTTGCATCCGGAGGCGCGCCTGAGCGCGACGGAGACCGAGGCGTTGCTGGCCGGCATCACCCGATCGCTCGGCAAGCAGGAACCAGCGCAGGCTAAACGCTAAAGGTATTGGGGTAGGGCTGCGCCACCCGGCCGGCCGGTATGATCCCGCGGGCGGAGGCAGGTTGTCCATCGCCGCCCGTTGCCTCTCAGGCGGCTTCCTTGGGACACAAAAAAGGCCGGTGCCCGTGAAGGGCACCGGCCTGTGCTATTGATGGTAGTATCAGCGGCCGCCGCCGAAGCTGTAGGTGCCGGTCAGCTTGTAGCTGATCGGTTCCTTGATCCGGGCCACCAGGCTGGGGAGCGGTGCGCGGTTCGGCAGCGTGAGGTTGCCGCCCGGCTGACGCAGGGCCGTGGCAGATCCGGCGCCACGGTCGGTGTCGATGAAGTCGACGCCCCGATCATTGAGCGGATTCGAGACCACGAGGTTGAGGGCGAGGCTCGTACGGTTCTTGAGCTGGAAGGTGTAGGCCAAGGTCGCCGTCGTCTTGTACGAACCCTTCGCGTAGCTGAAGTCGTTGCCGTCAACGGTAGGATCATCGATCGCGGTCGGGATCGGATTGGCTGGATCGAGGATGGTCCTGCTGCCCAGCGTCGCAAAGGGTGTGGAACCCTGCCACTGGATGCCGGCACCCATGCGCACGCCTTTGGCGACGCCCGACTGAAGCGTATAATCGACGAATCCATTGGCCACCGGCATGTTCGGGGTCCGCAGGTCACGGCTGGTATTCATGGCCTGATAGTTGATCCAGATGTTGTTGTAGGCACTGATCGCCTGCTGCTGGTCGAGCAAGGGACCCGAGGCGGACGCATCGATCACGGCCAGGCCGGGAGCGCTTGGGGCGCCGATCGGCTTTTGGGTCGTGTCAAGTTTGCCGCCCGCATCCTGAAGGATCTTCAGGAAGTCCGCGGCGTGGGCCGGGACGTACGCCTTGGACAAGAGGAAGGCGTTGGAGTTGGTTTGGAAACCCCAGCCACCATTCAAGGTCACGCGCAGGCCGTGGAGCAGATTGGCGCCGATTTCGATTTCGCGGCCATCGCTTCGGTTATCGCGATAGTCGCCATTGCTTGGGAGATCGTCGAAGCCGAGCGCGTTGCGACCTGAGCCGGAGCTGTCGCTGTCGTCAGCGCGATTGGACGCAAAGAGCAGGTTGATCGGGGACTGCACCGTGGCATTCGCCGTGTTGTTTTTGCGGGTGTTCTTGTAGTAGTTCAACCGCATCGTGAGATTGCCGTTCAAGAGGCGAAGATTCGCGCCCATGTCGTAACCGAAGGACTCAGCGGGCTTAATCTTGTCGAAGTTGATGTCCAACGAGGTCGAGTTCGGCGGCGTGTAGCTCGTGCTGTAGTTAACGTACGGCGCGATCATCTTCGTGGCATTCCAGACGACACCGAGGTTCTTCGAGTCGCTGTAGGACCGCCGGGAAGGGGCGTTGTAGTCATTCCGGAAGCGATCATTGGCGAAGAACGGGTTCGCGATGGATAACCCGTTTGCATCCGTCGTGCGCGGGCGGGTGGTCGCCAGCACTGGCTTGGTGGAGATCACGGCACCCGTGGCGGTGTTCTTCTGGATGTAGGTCATCGCGAAGTAGTCCTTCGGGGCGTCGGGGAGGTAGTACGGTGTGATGGCATCCCAGGTGGCGGGGAGATCGCCTTGGGCGACCGCACCCTTGGTGGCCCGGAAGGCGATAGCGCGGCGATAGTCAGCAGTAAGGACCAAGCCGTTGTCGAAGAACTTGGCCTGAGTGTGGGCGAGGTAGAAACGGTCCTGACCGAAGACCTTGCTCAAAGCTCCGTTGCCGACGCCGTTCGCCGCACCGAGGATCATCTTGGGTTTGTTCACCGTCGTCGGCAGAATCACCGGCGCGTTGAAATTGGTCCAATCGACATTACCGGTGTAGTTCAGCTCGGTCGGGGTATAGAAGGTCTTGACCGGATCATACCAGTTGGTGCGGATGCGGATCGGGTCGGATGTGACCCAGCGGCGTGGGTCGGCATTCAGGGCCGCCACCAGTA
Source organism: uncultured Opitutia bacterium (assembly GCA_903925425.1). GTDB lineage: Bacteria > Verrucomicrobiota > Verrucomicrobiia > Opitutales > Opitutaceae > CAIYFD01. The sequence goes on from CAIYFD010000200.1 coordinate 5,474, forward strand.
CATACGGGAGGGTGTGCTGGTCGCGCTGCGAGGCACCGCCTTGGAAATTGAAGGTATAGTCGCCCCATTTGCCCAGGTTCAGATTGGTGTAAGCCACGGTGAGCCGGAGGCCTTGGTCGGCGGTGTAGTCATTGCGGGGTCCCGGGGCCAGCGAGGTGTACGGCTCAAGGAAGTGCCGGTTCGGCGTGCCATCGGGGCTGATCTGGTTGACGTCGATGAACTCGTTGCGGCCACCCTCAGGGGTGCCGCTGCTCGGTTGATCGAAGACCTGCTGGGCGGAGTGCACCCGGTTGACGTCAGCACTGAGGTCAACGAACAGATTCTGGCCGAAGCGCTGGGTCAGCGACGTCTGCAGGCCTTTGGACCAGCTCCAGGACGTGGGGGTGTCGATCGTACCCGTGAAACGGTAGCTCGGTGCGCGCCACGTGGAGTTTTCCTCCGCACGATACCACATGTCGGCAGGGAGTCCCTGCTTGGTGGTGGCATAGTGGGTTTCGCGGCCGATGCCGAAGGCGGGTTGGATCGTGCCGTTGCCCTGCAGGGGCAGGGAGCCGTTGCCGGCGCGGACGAAATAAGCGCCATTGGGGGCGGTCCGGGACCAGAGCGGGGTGCGGCTGGTCGTGTCGGCCTTCACCGTGACCGGCTGATTCTGGTAGTTCATCAGGGTGCCGGTCTGGAGGTCGGCCATCAGGAAGAAGCCGTTCAGGCGGGTGATGCCGTTCGGTTCGCCGCTGAAGGTCAGGCCCGTGGTGCCGGTGATCGGGTTGACGCCGAACATCGTGCTGCCACCCGAAGAGGTGGCACCCACGGTCGCGTTCGTGGAGAACATCGCGTTCGTAATGGGGCCGCGGAAAACGGTCGCGCCGTCCCAGCCGGAGGCATGGTCATCGTAGCCGTTGCCGACCAAGTGCCCCTGCTTCATCTCATGCGAGGCCTCGAGCGTGAAGTCGGTCGTGTTGCTGATTTTCCAAGTCACCGTGCCGGTAAGGCCGCGGGTGGTAAACGACTCCCGCTGGCGCCAGCCATCCCCGTCAAGGGAGACGGCGTTAATGCGGACGCCTACCCGCTCGGTGAGGGGGCGGTTGTAGTCGATCGTGGCGCGCTTGTAGTTCCAAGAGCCGGTCACGACCGAGATGGTGGTTTTGGACTGATCCAGACGGGCTTTCTTGGTCTGGGTGCTCGAGATGCCGCCCAGGCCGCCGCCGCCGGAGCCGGCACCGAAGAGGGCCGCGTTCGGCCCGCGGCCGAAGTCGAAGCTCTCGACGTTGTAGCTGTCGTTGATCTGGCTAGCGGTCTGGAACGAGTTGCGTTGGGCGCCGGCGCTGTTCGCGGTGCTGCCGGGGCTGACCGTTTGGCCGCGCTGCACGTATTGCTGGGAGCTGTTGTTGGTCAAACCACCGTTGTTCTGCGACAGAAAGGTCTGGTTGGTCGCCCAAGCCGCGGCGTCACCCATGTCCGTGAGGCCGAGGGCGTCGATGAACTCGCGGTTGATGATCGAGTAGGAGACGGGCGTTTCCGCCAGGTTCACCTTCATGCGGGCCGTGGTGCCGACGGATCCGCTCTGGAAGCCGCGGTCGGCGTCGGAGGTGACCTCGAAGGGGTTCAGTTTGACGACGTCGCCCGTGACCTTGGCATCGGCATCGATCTTCGCTTGTTCGTCGAGATCGATGAGACCGTTAGCGTTCTTGTCATACTTGGCCAGCGTCGCTGCGCTGACGGAGGGCGTTGCCGCCACTTGCGCGTTCACGTGCGTCAAGGACAGGAGCACAAGCCCGCTCAGAGCGCCCAAGGTGGGCAGCTGGCGGGTGATTCGACTCAGTTTGGTCAAAGCGGGAACGGAATGTCCCCGGGCGGACCTGCTGTCAGGTCCAGTCAATTTGCGATGGCAGTTCATTTTGGTTTTTGGTTTCTGTCTTGCAGGTAAACTACAGGTCGATCGCGGCGACGGATCCCGGTGTTGACGGGATGCGGCGAGGCGATCGTGGATGCGGGAAAAAGCCCTTGGCAGGGCAGCTGAAGGGTGGGGAGTGGGTAACGTGGTGCTTGGGTCCGGAAGCAGCCCAAACAAGCAGGCGTCCGGATAGTAGATTTAAATGCCTTTGCGTGCCATGCCTTAGAAAATAGCGTACATTACTCAGGGGTCATTATCTAGGGGGGTGACTTGCGCCGCGGCTTTCCAATTTCCTGCAGGGAATGGCCCGGGAAGGACCCGCCCGGGTCGGTGTCACGTGATTGCTTGCCTGCCATGAACTTGGCGTCGGTCGGTCGCTGACCGGCGGTGGCTCCCGACGGCGGATCGGGTCGGGATTTGCCAAGGCAGGATCAATCCCCGGAAGGTCAAACCCAAGGTCCGGAACCCGGCCATCCGTGGCGATTCCTCACTCGATCTCGTGGATCTCGATGATCGGCGGTTGCCGGTTTTCCGCGGCGGGAGGCACCGCGCTGATGATCGGCGGCTCGCCCGCCTGGGCCGGGAAGCGCGTGAGGATTTCGCGCCAATGCGCGTCCTCGATCTCGTGACGCCGGATTGCGCGGTACTCCGCCTCGCCGGCAAAGAAGATGAAGGAGAAAAGAACCGCGGTCAGGTAGGCCTGATAATGCAGGATCGCGATGCCGATCGCGGCGATCGCGAGGACCTTGCCGAGGGTCGCCGCCCAGAACGTCGCGCGCAGGTAGGGCATCATGGTCGCGAGCAGGGCCCGGAAGATCCGGCCGCCGTCCATCGGGAAAACCGGGATCAGGTTGAAGCAGCCCATCCAGATGTTCCAGTGCAGCAGGAGCTGCGCGAAGCCGCGCGCCGTGGCCGGATAATCGTCGAGGGTCCAGAACGACCAGGTTCGCGGCAGGCCGACGATGAGGAACAGCGCCGTCGCGATGACGAAGTTCACCGCCGGTCCGGCAATCGTGATCAGGAATTCCTCCCGGGGCCGGCGCGGCATGCGGTCGAACTCCGCCATGCCGCCGATCGGCATCAGCAGGATTCGCGGCACACCCACGCCGAAGGCCCGGGCGGTGAAGGAGTGACCGAGCTCGTGCAGCACCACGCAGGTGAAGAACACGACCAGCAGCGCCACGCTCCAGCCGAGTCCGGGCCAGCCGTCGAGTTGCCAGCCCTCGAGGGCCACGTAGGCCAGCAGGATCAGGAAACTGCCATGCACCGAGAGTTGGATCCCCCGGATTTTGAAGAGACGGAACGACCAGCGCAGCATGCCGCACGCAACACCGCCCCCATGCGAATCGCCAGCATTCTCTGGTCGGATGGCCCCGATGCCATGATTCGCTTCCCGGTAGGGCGGTGACTCCGTTCACCGCCGGGTTCGGGATCGTCGTCGCGGCGGTCACGGAGTGACGCGCCCTGCCAGACGTGCTCGCCGCGCGAAAACTGGACACCGGCCCGTGCGCCTGAAATCTTTCGGAGGCATGTCCGACGCCAAATCTTCCACGATTCTTGTCATCGATGACGATGCGGAGATTCGCTACTCGCTCACCCGGGTGCTGTCCTCGCGTCCCTACCGGCTCCAGGAAGCGGCCAGCGGCGAGCAGGGCATCGCGATGGTCAAGAAGGAGCCGCCGGACCTGGTGTTCCTCGACGTCCGCATGGGCGGCATGAGCGGCATCGAGACGCTGCAGCATATCCGCGCCGCCAACCCGCGGCAGCTCGTGGTGCTGATGACCGCGTTCGGCACCGCCCAGACCGCGATCGAGGCGATGAAGTACGGCGCGTTCGACTACATCATGAAGCCCTTCGACCCGCAGAAGGTGCTCAACCTCGCGGAGAATGCGCTCAAGGCCCACGCCGATCTGCGCGCCGTCCGTGACTACAAGCCCTCGATCAACAGCGAGGACTACAAGGAGGGCATTGTCGGCGCGGCTGCCGTGATGCAGGAGGTCTTCAAGGTGATCGGTCAGGTGACCGCCAGCGACGTGACCGTCATGATCACGGGCGAGAGCGGTACGGGCAAGGAGCTGGTCGCCCGTTCCATCTGGAAGCACAGCCACCGCTCGGGGAAACCGTTCATCGCGGTGAACTGCGCGGCGATTCCCGACAACCTGATTGAGAGCGAGCTCTTCGGTCATGAGAAGGGGGCGTTCACCGGCGCGACCGGGCAGCGGCTCGGCAAGTTCGAGCTCTGCGACGGCGGCACCATCTTCCTCGACGAGATCGGCGACATGGCGCTGGCCACGCAGACCAAGATCCTGCGCGTACTGCAGGCGGGCGAGATTCAGCGCGTCGGCGGCACCGAGACGATCCGGGTCGACGTCCGCATCCTGGCCGCGACGAACAAGGATCTCGAGGAAATGGTGAAGGCGAAGACTTTCCGCGAAGATCTGTACTACCGGCTCAACGTGGTGCGCATTCGCATGCCCCCTTTGCGCGAGCGCGCGGAGGACATTCCCTCGATCGTCGACTTCTGCCTCCAGAACCTCGTGAAGCAGCGCAAGGCACGCGTGAGCAAGGTCTCGCCCGAGGCGCTGGCAATCCTCACCAAGCACCGCTGGCCCGGCAACGTGCGCGAGCTCGAGAACGTGGTCTACCGCTCCGCGGTCATTGCGCAGGGCGACGCGATCTTGGTGAAGAATCTCCCGGCGGAGCTGCTCGCCGCCGTCGGCGAGGATCCGGCCCAGGCGGTCGAGGCTCCGCCGGCCGTCACGTCCACGCCGTCCACGCCGTTCGCGGCCCCGGCCCAGCCGGCCGCCGCGTTCCAGGCGCTCGATGCCGCCCTCGATTACGTTCTCGCCCAGCTCCGCGAGGCCGACGAACCGGTGATGAAGCGACTCGAGCGCGAGATGATTTCCCGCGTGATGAAGGCCGAGGGCGGCGACGTCACGAAGGCCGCCAAACGCCTCGGTCTCACCAAGGTCGCTCTGGCTAAAAAACTCGCCGAGCCGGCGGTTTGATTTCGGGGGTAGGGCTGACCCGCCGGGTCAGCCGTGATGGCTCGGTAGTGGTTCCATCCGGAACTGTGGGAGCCTGCTTGCAGGCGATGGTTCGTTCGATCGCGGTCATCCAGATCGCCTGCAAGCAGGCTCCCGCTGACGGTTCGCGGTAGGGCGCGCGACTCCGTCGCCGCCGGGATTATCACGGCGCGGACGGAGTCCACGCCCTACCATCAGCTGCGCACCCAGCCCTTCACCGCGTTGGCTCGCGCGCTGTACGTGATGCGGCCGGCCGAGTCCGCCGGCAAGCGCGTGCGCATCCTGGCCTGGAGCAGGGCGAGATCCCCGGCCGCGATCGTGGCGAGTTGGGGGCTGACGCTTGGTCCCCCGAGGATCGACCTCCAGTAATCGTCGAAATCGACGAAGGTCCGCTGCACGGTGATGGCCGTCGTCTCGACGGCATCCAAACCCGCGCCCGTCCACAAGCTGCTCATCACGTCCAGCTGGGACGCGCCGGGACTCGGTGCCATGGGAACGGTCATTCCCAAAGCGCGCATTTCCGACCGCAGCGCCTCGTAGGGGAAACCGCCGCCCACCATGTCCCACGCGTAGGCGGTGACACTGCCCCCCGGGCTGACCACGCGGGCCATTTCGGCCACACCCTTGGCCGGGTCGGGCACGAAGAAAATGACCAGCGGCATCACCGCCGCATCGAACGCGTCGTCGGGAAAGGGCACCGCCATGGCATCGCCCGGAAGAAACTGGGCAATGCGCGAGACGGGTCGTGTGCGGGCATACTCCAGCTGCGCTTCGGAGGGATCGATCCCGTGGACGGAGTTCGGTGCGCACCGCTCGCCGAGCATCTCGGTGAACGCGCCGTTGCCGCAGCCGACGTCGAGCCAGCGCCAACCGGGTTTGGGCGCGAGCCAGTCGAGGAAGGATTCGCCCACCAGCTGGCTCCATTTCCCCATGTACTGCTCGTAGGCCGCCCCGTTATCGAAACGAATTTGGACACTCATGGCTTCAGGTCTTGCTCATGGTCATCGTGCTGGAAATCGCGTTCCCGACCAACCGGAGTGTCAAGGTTCAAGCCCTGATCCTCAGGTGTGCTCTCAGGGAGTTCTCGCCAACGTGATCTCGCGCTCTCGCAGCTTCACCGCCGCGGACCAGAGTGTCGGCCAGCCGGCGAGCAGGTCGAAATAGAGTCCGATGACCCTCTTGAGGACGGCGGCCCGCTCCGCCGCCGGGCGCGATGCGCTGAGTTCGGCGGGATAGACGTATGTCTGAGTGTGGGTGACGGTCCGTAGCGCGCGGATGATGCTTGCGAGATCGTTGCGCCAGAAGGCCGGTGCTTCGGGGTGGGCGAGCAATTGTGCGAGACTCGTCCGGATGATCTGCTCGGCCTCTGTATGCATTGTGCTCGTCGCCAAGAGCTCGAACAGATCGCCGTCGAGGATCTCCCGGGCGCGACGGGCGAGGGCGCCAAGGTCCGTCGGGCCGGGCGGGGATGCCGGCTTGGCCGACAACTGCAGCAACGCCAGGATGAGGCCGGCCTGCGAACGGTGTTCGGCGATCTCGGTCAGGAAGTCCCCGGAATGGGTCCGGACAATCTCCGGCACGTGCAGCAGGCTGGTCGGCTGGTAGGCGAACGCCGCGTTGGGTTGAAAGAGTTTCAGCACGTGGCCGAAAATTATGTCCTCGCCGCGGAACACGGGCATCCAGGGCGGCAACGGCCGGCGGTTGTCGAATGCCAGCGCGGTCGACTGGCTGTAACCGCCGGGCGTGATTGTTAGCCGGTCGCACGTGCGGTGGATTTGCCGGCTGGTGAGCATGCGACGGTAGGAAGCCTCGTTCTGCGTGAAGCGCTGCATGGCTGGCTCCGGGAGGCTGAAGAGGAAACCCGGGATCCGGTAACCGCAGTCGCCGGCGATACCGTTCCAACTAAGCACGATCCGGGGAACGTTCTCCTGAATGGCGCGCAGGACACCGGAATGCCGGATCTCCACGGCGACATCGGGTTTTTCCGTCAGGAGGCTGCCGATGTCGGAACCGAGCACACGTTCGTGTTCGCCGAGCAGATCAGTCGCGGTGAATTTCAACTCCTGCTCGAGTTGGCCGAAGCTCTCATACGGCCGGATCGTCGTCGGATCGCCCGCGTCGCCCAGGCGCATGGACCAAGGCGTGGCGGAGTTCGCCACGGGCCGGCAGATCGTGTCGTCGTCCGCGCAGAAGAACGGCCGGCCGGCGGTCTGCAGGAGCAGGGCGTTGCGATTCGCCCCGGGGTGATAGCCGATCTTGAGCGGGTCGAGCAGGGCGAACTCGATTAATCCCGGCGGCACAGAGGACTCGCGGGCAAGGTGTTCGAGGTATGCCAATTTCTCCTCCGCGCCCGCGTAAAACACCGGCACGGAAAATTCCTGCGCCAGCTGGATCAGTAACCGGCGGTATTCCTCCCGCACCGCGGGATCGGGCGAGTCGTCGGCCACCACCAGCTCGGGACGCCGGCCAAAGGCCCGCGCGTTGGTCAGGTAGCTCCGCGCGGCCGGCGCGAAAGTCGCCACGCGGTTGGCAGTGGAAATGCAGATCGTATCGATCTGCTTGACCCGGTCCGCCGGACGCGCCCGCTGCCGGCACGCGGCCAGGAACGGAGGAAGCGGCAGGAGGGGCGGCATGCCGGTGCCGTGGTCAGCGGGCGGATTTGGCGCCGCCCCGGCGGCTGGCCGCGAGTGCCGCCAGATCATCGTCGAACTGGGGAATGTGGGTGCGGGCCTGGGCCCCGTAGAATTGGGCGATAACGGAATCCGCCTTGCCCTCCCAGTACGTGGTGGCCTTTCCGCCGTTCGGCGCCCGACCGGTCATTTCTCCCCGGTAATCGCCCCGGTCATTGCGGGTGACGGTCACGGTGATGTCGTCGAGCGGGACCGAAAACAGGGAGAAGAGCAGTGCTCCTTCCGCGATCTTTTGCAGGTACAGCTGCGAGGTATCGTCGAGTGCCGCCGCGATGCGCGTGCGCAATTCCTGTTCCCGGGCGCGGAGTTCCTCCGGCTCGAGCTGGTAGGCGATCTGGACGCCGTCCTTGATCGCCGAAACCTTGGCCCGCGCGGCCAGTTCCTCGTACAGGCTGTGCTCGGCCCCCGTGAGAAGCGTAGCGATCGTCGCACTCTCTCCCTGGCTGAGGTCCAGCACGACGACCGCGATGGGATTGAGTTCGCGGCGATTCGGCGCGAGGAGGGGCAGGCGAAACGGAGCGATGTATTTCGGATCAATCGAAACCAGGCCGGAGGCATTCAAGGCCGATTCCGCGATTCCAATGTCACGCCCCGCCGCGGAGGTTTCCCCGGAGACGCTGGCGCCGGCGTGGTGCCGCGATGAGTCGCTGACTGCCATACCGGGCGGGCGAGACGCGGCCTTGGCGGGTGTTGCCACGGGCCCGGGCCAAAAGCGCATGGCCAGCATAATCCCCAAGGCGAGGAGGACCCAGCCAAGGATGAGGCGGTCCTTCGCCTTCATGGCGCCAGCAGGGTTTCGAGCGCCTCCCGGCTGATCCGCTGATGCAGGATGAGCCCATCATTGCGCACCCGCACCAGCATCTCGCCGGGCTGGCCGGGAATCGGGTCCGCCCCGGCGAGCCCCATCATGTGGGCCGAGGTCAGCAGTTGTTTCAGGCCCACGGCCTGCAACGCCGCGGCTGATTCGTCATCCAAGGCATCCTTCAGCCGGCTGGATTCGGTGCGGAGAAAATCCGCCCAGTCGGCCTCCTTGTCGGTGACGTCGATGGAACCGTTTTCGAGGCGGTGCACGGCTTGGCCTTGGCGGCGATGGGCCCGGGCCTCATCGCTGGCGCGAGCCAGCAGGGCCTCGATCGTGCGCACCTCATCCGGCTGCAGCTTGAGGACGTCGACGGCGGCGGCGGTCAGGTGATTGTCTTCCACCGCAACGAGCTTTGTGAGGCTGAGGAGAAAGGATCCGGCCGGTACGACCATCCGGCTGGCGGTAACCGGCGGTTTTCCCGGGTCCAGTCTTGCCGCTGTTTCATGCTCGCCGGGCTGAGAGGAGGAGGGTGCGAGATGCGCGGCGATGCCGGATGGTCTGGTCGATTCCGTCCGCCCGACTTCATCCGCGGCTTTGGACAGGGGGGTGGCCGGCGGCCGCAGATGACGGACGACCGCCACGGCGGCCACACTGGTCGCTGCGACAATCAGGAGGAATGTCACCACCTTGTGCATAAAAACGGTGGTGTCGGACCATGCCTTGGTCCGACACCGGGGTTGGTCTTGAGCGAGAGCACGAGGCGCGCTGTCGGGTCAGGCCGTCAGACGCGCGCCGGCTCAATACCACCAGGTGAAGTTGATGGTCGTGGACCCGATCCGGCCGCCGAACGGAATCTGGGGAGCCTCATCGCCGCCAAAGCGGTACCACGCAGAATAGGTCGCGTCTGGGTCGGACTGCAGCTCCGTGAAGTGGATCCCCCAGAAAGTGGTCGTGCGCTCGATGGTGCCGAGGCTCCAGAACGGCAGTGTCACCCGGTACGAGAATGCCGTTTCCGTGAATTCGATGTCATCAGGGAGTCCTTGGTGCACGGTGGCGTCACCCCCGAGGATGGACGCGGGCGAGATCGAGGATCCAAATGAGAAGAACGAGTCCACCTCGGCTTCCACGGTGATGGTGTAGTTGCCGGTCGGCCCGGACACGAATGCCCACGCCGCGGAGGGCGCGGCAAACGGAGAGCCTTCGGCGCTCGCGATGTTGAAGTCAGAACTGCCGGAATAGGCGTGCAGGGTGGAGGCGAGCAGCAGGCTGCTCGCGCTGGCGATGTGGCGGACGGGGCTTTTCATGGGCTCGTGGGGATATCCTGGGTTGTGGTTGCAGGCAGATTGGCTTTGGCGATCAGGGCGCTGATCTCGGGCGGCATTCGTTCACGGCGGACAAAGGTCTGGGGCTCCTCGCGCCGGGTCTGCGTTTTGAGCGTGAGTTGGTTCGCCTCGAGGAGGGTGCTCTCCGTGGTGGGTCCCGGGTTGAGGGCCGGTTCGGTGGAGCGGATATGGCGGATGCGCAGCAGGGTCTCGTCGGGACTGGTGCCGGCCGCCACGGTCCAGGTGATGCGTGAGACCACGGTCCGCGTGCCGGCCGGAAGGTTGAGCATGAGCACCATGGTGCCCGTCCCGTCGGGGCGAAGCTCGACGCAGGCGCTCTGCGGTGCTCCCCCGGCTTGGGGCAGGGTTTCCCAGATTCCGGCGACGAACGGCACGAAACGCTGGCCGGATGCGGGGGCGGAGGATGGGGTCCCGGCGCTGGCGGTAATGAGCGCCGAGTTCAGCCAAACCAAGGCGAGCAGGGCTGCCATGCGTCGGTACAACGCGATCAGGCGCAGGAGGGTGACGAGGCCGAGGGAGTTTTTCCAAGAGAGCGGCATGGGGCGGATGCTGATAAAAATAACCGATAGCAACCCGTTAATAACGGTCAATAAAATACTGGTCGGCGATCTTCGATTCGTTTCGCACCGACGTTTGTGGGCAGGCTGACCCGCATTCGGGATTGTGGACGCGCTCACTGGAGCGTTGTCCGGGTTAAACCGAGGCGCGATTCCTTCGGCCTCTCTTCTCGGTCCAATTCCTGTGCCGCGTTTGCACCGCCGCGGTTCTCCTCGTCCTTGGGTTCGG
>CAIYFD010000201.1 GCA_903925425.1 uncultured Opitutia bacterium
GACTTTCGATCCGACGGGGTCGGGACGCTCATTGTTAAAAATCGGGTGCATTCAGGGCTGAGTGATTAGGGAGCTTTCCGAGGATTGGGCTTTGATTCGTGGAATTCCTGTGCTGGCGAGAAGAGGGGATTCCGCAAATCACGGCCCAACCCTGTGGTGCCGCCACTATCGGCATGCCGTCGTGAAAAAACGGATCAATTTAACAATTAGCGTCCCGACCCCGTTAGGTCGTCCCGCATCGTTTTCGTCTCGTTCGTGGGTTTCGAGGGCCACAAAACACCTGATTTTTCACAGGTAGACCCCTTCCTGCGCTAATATCCCGCGCCGGAGGCACGGCCCCTGCTTATGCACGCGGCGCATGGTTGAAACCCTCCCCTCCGATCCTTTTCACGGCTACGCCACGGGCTCGTTTTTCGACGAGATGATCGATGGCAAAGGCGAGGTGCGCCCGCACTACGACCGCTTCGTCGAGCACTTCCGCCAGATCAAGCGGGGCGAGTACGACGCCCGCCGGCGCGCCGTCGACCTCGCCTTCCTGCGGCAGGGCGTGACGTTCAATGTCTACGGCGATTCGCAGGGCACCGAGCGCATCTTCCCCTTCGACCTCGTGCCCCGCGTCATCTCTGCCCGCGAGTGGGAACACCTCGAGGCCGGCCTCGTCCAGCGCATCACCGCGCTCAATCTTTTCCTCCACGACATCTATCACGAGCAGCACATCATCAACGACGGCACCATTCCCGCCCACTACGTGTTGTCGGCCCGGCATTTCCGCCGCGAGTTCGTCAACTTTCCCGTCCCGCGCGATGTCTACATCCATGTCTGCGGCACCGACCTGATCCGCGACGACAAGGGCAACTTCCTTGTGCTCGAGGACAACGCCCGCTGCCCGTCCGGCGTCAGCTACGTCCTGGAGAACCGCCGGGCCCTCAAGCGCACCTTTCCGCAGATCTTCGAGGCCGCCGGCGTCCGCCCGGTCGAGAACTACCCCATGGAGCTGCTCCGCACGCTCCAGTACGCCGCGCCCGTCGGTGTCGCCGACCCGACCGTCGTCGTCCTCACGCCCGGCGCCTACAACTCCGCGTACTTCGAACACACCTACCTCGCCCGTCAGATGGGCGTGGAGATCGTCGAGGGCCGCGACCTCGTCGTGAAGGACCAGCACGTGTTCATGCGCACCACGAAAGGCCTCAAGCCGGTCCACGTCATCTACCGCCGCATCGACGACGACTTCCTCGACCCGATGGTCTTCCGCAAGGACTCCGCCCTCGGCGTCCCGGGCCTCGTCAACGCCGCCCGCGCCGGCAACGTCTCCTTCGCCAACTCCATCGGCACCGGCGTGGCGGACGACAAGGTCATGTACTACTTCGTGCCGCGCATGATCAAATACTACCTCGATCAGGATCCGATCCTGCCGAACGTGCAGACCTACCTGGCGAGCGAAGAGGCCGACAAGCAGTACATGCTCGAGAACCTCGACAAGCTCGTGATCAAGGCCGCCAACGAGGCCGGCGGCTACGGCATGCTGATGGGCCCGCAGGCGGCCAAGGCCGAGCGCGAGGAATTCCGCCAGCGCATCCTCGCCGAACCGCGCAACTACATCGGCCAGCCCATGATCTCGCTCTCGCGCCACCCAACGTTCTGCGAGAGCGACGGCTTCGAGGGCCGCCACATCGACCTGCGCCCCTTCATCCTCTACGGCGAAAAGACCACCATCATCCCCGGCGGGCTCACCCGCGTTGCCCTCCGCAAGGGCTCCCTCGTCGTCAACTCCTCCCAGGGCGGCGGCAGCAAGGACACCTGGGTACTGTACGGCAACGAATGATCCTCCGGTCCGCCCCCTTCCCTTTCCCCTTCATTTTCCACATTCCATGCTGAGCCGCGTTGCCAACTGCCTTTACTGGATGAGCCGCTACCTCGAGCGCGCGGAAAACACCGCGCGCCTCGTGGACGTGAACCTGCAGCTCCTCCTCGACCACCGGAAACTCAACGACGCCGCCATCGGCGGCTACTGGATGCCGATCGTGCAGAGCACGGGCGATGAGGAGCTCTTCCGCTCCCTGCATCCCAAGGCCACCGGGACCTCGGTCACCGAGTTCATGGTTTTTCAGGCGGAAAACCCCAACTCCATCACCTCGGCCATCGGCCACGCCCGCGAGAACGCCCGTATGGTGCGCGACCAGATCACCGCCGAGTTCTGGGAGGCGCTCAACGCCCTCTACCTGTTCCTGAGCTCCCCGGCCGCCCGCAAGCTCTGGAACTCCAGCCCCTCCGACTTCTTTCTTGAGATCAAGAACGGCTCCCTGCTCCTCCACGGTCTTTCCGAGGCCACCATCGTGCGCAACGAGGGCTGGGGCTTTGTCCAACTGGGCCGCTACCTCGAGCGCGCCGACAAGACCTCGCGCATCCTCGACGTCCGCCACGCCTCCCTCCCGGCCCGCGGCGAAACCCACCCGCCCACCCAGGCCGACTCGCTCGGCTGGGCCGCCGTGCTGCGCTCCTGCAGCGGCTGGGACGCCTACAAGGCGCTGCACGGCGCCGAGGCCGTCCCCGAGGAGGTCACCGAGTTCCTTCTCCTCTCCGACGACTTCCCGCGCTCCGTGCGCTTCTGCGTCGGCCAGACCAACGACGCCCTGCGCCGTATTTCCGGCGTCGCCCACGGACGCTTCTGCAACGATGCCGAGAAACTCGCCGGCCGGCTCCTCGCCGAGCTGCAGTTCAGTTCCGCGCAGGATGTTTTTAACGTCGGGCTGCACGATTACATTGATGGCCTGCAGGCCAAATTGAACGCCATCGGCGAAGCCCTTTTCCAAGTCTACATCTTCCAGCCCTTCCACCTTCCGGGCGAGGAGGAGTTCCGCCAGCAAGAAGAACAGCAGCAACAGAGCGCGTCCGCGCTCGGTTGCCCGGCGAGACTCCCGGAGCGAAGCACGGGCCCATGAAACTCCGGGTTCTGCACCGCACCCATTACCACTACGCCACGCCGGTCCGGGAGAGCTTCAACGAAGCCCGCCTCAAGCCCGTCGATGCGAGTCCGCAGGTCTGCGACAACTTCCTCCTGAGGGTGCTGCCGACCGCGCGTCTCTCCCACTACCTCGACTTCCACCGCAACTGGGTGCACGTCTTTGAGGTGCCGCAGCCCCATTCCGTGCTGCAGGTCGAAGCGACGTCCACCGTGACGACGTGCGACCAACCCCGGCTCGCCGCCGACGCCACGCCCGCCCCGCTCGCCGGGATCGGCGCATGCATCCGCCAGGACCGCTGCTACGATTTCCTCCAGAACAGCGCCTTCGTGGGACTCAGCGCCGACGTCTGGCGCCTCGCGCTTGACGCCACCGACGGCCAGACCGACGCGTGGCAGGCCTCGCGGTCGATCATGGGATTCATCAACCGGGAATTCCGCTACGATCCCACGTCGACGCACGTGCACACGCACATGAGCGAGTCCCTTAAGCTCCGCTCCGGCGTCTGCCAGGACTTCGCCCACGTCATGCTCGGCATGTGCCGCAGCCTGAAGATTCCTGCCCGCTACGTCAGCGGCTACCTCTACAACGGCCCCGCCGAGCACCTGAAGGGAGCGCAGGCCAGCCACGCCTGGATCGAGGTCTACATTCCCGGCACCGGCTGGGTCGGACTTGACCCGACCAACAACCGCTCCACCGACGGCCACTACATCAAGGTCGCCAACGGCCGCGACTACACCGACGTCCCGCCCATGAAAGGCACCTACCGTGGTACCGGCGCCCGCAAGCTCAACGTCGAGGTGCTCGTCACGCGGATCGAGGATGATCCGGTCGGGGCGCCTTAGCGCGCTGGTGGCGAAGATGTTTTCCGTAGGGTCCGGAGTGAGAACCCCCCACATTCCCTTAACGACATTGACTCGCAATACCGGGGCAACCACGGTCTGCCTCCTTGAAGCTGCTTAGAATCATCTTCCTCGCCGTTCTCACCGGCGCGTCCGCCTGTGGTCTCAGCGCCCAAGTCTCATCGGTCTTCAACACCTCGGGTTTCTCCGGAGCGGAGACGGTGATAACTTTCAATAGCCTCACCCAGGGAATCCAGATCACGAACCAGTTCTCCGGCCAAGCGGTGACTTTTAGTGGTGCGGCGTTGAATGCCTCGACCAACTCGGGCGACCTCAGCCAGTTCGCCAACAATGCTGGCGGAGTCATCGCGACGACTTGGACCGGGGCGCCAGCCAACACACCTTGGGTCGCCACCTTTACCGTCCCCCAGCTGCAAATCGGCTTCCTGGTTGAAATGAATACCGGAGATACCGTCGCAATCACCACGCGCCTCAATGGCACGAGCACCGGGACGGTCAGCTTTCTCAGCTCAAATACGACAGCCGTCTTCTTCGGCGTGAAGGACACCGGCGGATTTAACTCCATTTCTGTTTCTGTCACCGGAACCAACAATCGATTCTTCGCCATGGACGACTTCCGTTTCCAAGCGATTCCCGAGCCGGGCGTGACAGCCCTGATGGCCGCCGGTCTTGGTCTGACCACTCTGCTCCATTTCCGCCGCCGAGCGGCGGCCTAAAGACTGACAAAGGTATTGGGTGCAGGGTGAGTGGGTGAGTAGGCCAGCGATCCAAGGTCACCCCCACCCCAAGTCCCTTGTCTCCTTGTCCTCTCGTCCCCTCCCGCGCGCTGGGACTGGGATGCCCATCTGGCTTCGCGGTCAAATCAC
>CAIYFD010000202.1 GCA_903925425.1 uncultured Opitutia bacterium
CCGGTCGAGGCCGGCATCCTCGCCGGGATCACGCGGGCCTGCCTGCTGGACGCGGTGGCGCCGGCGCTCGGCGTGCGCGTGCGTGAGACCGTGCTGCGGCCGGAGGATCTGCCGACGATGTCCGAGTGTTTCCTGCTCTCCACGACCAAGGATCTCGTCCCGGTCGGCACGATCGACGACACGCGCTTCCGCACCGGGGCCGGCACCCTGACGCGGAAAATCAAGGAGGGCTTTGCACGGTACGCGCTGGCCTACGCGGTGGGGAACCCGGGACTGAAGTTGTTCTGAGGGCGGCACCTGAAACGAGCAGGGCGGACTGGCCCTAGTCCGCCGCGCCGAACCGGCGCGTTGCGGATAACGCGTCCGGCCTTTCAGTACCGCGGCAGGGTCGGATCGATTTGTCCGGACCAGGCGTCGACGCCACCGGCGATGTTACTGACCGCGGCGAAACCTTGGGCGCGCAGGAACTGGGTGACGTGCGCGCTGCGGCCTCCCAGATGGCAGATCACCAGCAGGTGGCGGTCGCGCGGCAGGTCCTCGAGGCGCTGGGGGATCTCGCGCATCGGGATCAACGCGGAGCCGGCGATCTGGCAAATGGCGGTCTCGTAAGGCTCGCGGACATCGAGGATCTGCGCGGCGCCGCTCTGCCACAGGCGGTGCGCGTCGGCGACCTCCACCTCCAGCGGGAAAGCGTCCGCGGCAAGCGCGGTCGCGGACGGGGTTGATTCAATCGGAACGGGTTGGCAGGCGTCCGCATACCGCGCGGGATCAAGGTGGGTGATGGTCGGGTGGCTGCCGCAGACGGCGCAGTCCGGATCCCGGGCCACGCGCAAGGTGCGGAAGGTCTGGTTCAGCGCATCGTACACGAGGAGCCTGCCGATGAGCGGCTCGCCGAATCCGGCGATGAGCTTGATCGTCTCAAGGGCCTGCAGGCTGCCGATGACGCCGCAGAGGGCGCCGAGCACGCCGGCCTCGCCGCAATTGGGGACGGATCCCGCGGGCGGCCGCTCCGGAAAAAGGCAGCGGTAGCAGGGCCCGCCCCGCGCGGGATCGAACACCGCGACCTGACCCTCGAAGCGAAAGATGCTGCCGTGCACCAGCGGTTTTTTGGCCAGAACTGCCGCGTCGTTCACCAGATACCGCGTGGCGAAGGTGTCGCTGCCGTCGACGACCACATCATATTCCGCTAGGAGCGCGGCGGCGTTTTCCGCCGTGACTGCCATTTCGTGGCCTACGACGCGCACATGGGGATTGACGCTGCGGAGGCGGCGGAGGGCGGAGGCGACCTTGGGTTGGCCGACCGAGTCGCTGTCGTGCAGCAGCTGGCGCTGCAGGTTGTGTTCCTCCACCCGGTCGAAGTCCGCGATCCCGATCGTGCCGACCCCACCCGCCGCGAGGTAAAGCGCTGCGGGGCTGCCGAGTCCGCCGGCGCCAATCACCAGCACCCGGCCCGCGGCGAGGCGCTGTTGGCCCTCGAGCCCGATCTGGTCGAGCATGAGGTGCCGGCTGTAACGCGCCAGTTCGGCGGGGGAGAGGGCGGGCAGCGGACGGCTCATGGGACGAAAGAGAGCCGCTGCGCGCCGGCCCGCAATTGAAATTGCGCCGGCCGGTGGCGGCCTCTGAATCCGGGGGATGTCCCAGCATTTCGTGGTGATCCTCGCCGGCGGTAAAGGAGAGCGGTTCTGGCCGCTCAGCCGCCAGGCGCGTCCAAAGCAGCTCCTGCCGATCGTGGGCGACAAGCCCATGCTCGCCCAGACGCTTTCCCGGGTGGGGCGGGTCGTGCCGCGGAAGAACATCCTGATCATCACCAACGCGGCCCAAGCCGCGGCGGTGCGCCGGGTCTGCCCGGGCCTGCCTCCGCGCAACATCATCGCCGAGCCCGTGGGCCGCGACTCCGGTCCGGCGGTCGGGCTGGCGGCGGCACTGGTGGAACGCGTCGATCCGCGGGGCGTCTTCGCCATTCTCGCGGCGGATCATGTCATCCATGACGAGGCGGCTTTCCGGCGGGACCTCAAGGCGGCCTTTGCGGCGGCCGAGGCCAGCCCGGTCATGGTCACCATTGGCATCGTGCCGACGGAACCCGTGACGGGCTACGGCTACATCAAAACGGCGAAAAAACGGACCAAGGCCGGCGCCGGCAGGATCCAACCCGTGGAGCGTTTCGTCGAGAAGCCCGACCTGAAGACCGCGAAGGGTTACCTCGCGAGCGGTGACTATTTCTGGAACGCCGGGATGTTTGTCTGGAGCGTGCCGGTGGTGCTGCAGGCCTTCGCCGACCACGCCCCGGCGCTGGCGCGCGGGCTCGCCACGCTCCGGCGCTTGCTGGTCTCCGGCCGGCCGCTCGCGGCCGTGCTCAAGCAGGTTTACCCGAAGCTGGAAAAGATCTCCGTC
>CAIYFD010000203.1 GCA_903925425.1 uncultured Opitutia bacterium
CAGCCGGGTTCGGAAACATCGTCGTGCGGCTGAGGCCGCCGTCTTCGCCTCGTGGCTTCGCCGAGCCAAGCCGGCTCAACCTTACCTCGATCATTCGGAAACATCGCGGCTGAGGCCCCGCCTCAGCCCTACCTTGATCCGGCTGGCCGAACCCGTCCCGCCCTAACCAATCGACCCGCAGAGCGCGCAATAGTTCTCGCGCGCCTTGTTGGCGCATTCCTCCAGCACCGCCTCGGTCACGCCGGCGAGGGTGAGCTTGGCCGGCGTCACGATCCAATGCGGGGCCTCGCCGGGGAGCCCGAGGCCGAGGCCCGAGGCAATCGCCCCGGCCAGATTCAGGACGCCCGCACCCACATTGGAAGTCGGGCTGGCCAGCGGATCGAGATGACCGCGGATCGCCTCGGCCACGTCCGCCGGGAAGCGCCAGTGGTCAAGCAGATCGGCCGTAACTTCCGCTGCGGTCGTACCAAACATGCCCCGCTCCCATTCCGAAAGCATCGGAACAATCGCGGCGCCGGGATAAAGCTCGGGCGCCAGATCTTCCAGGATCACGCGACCGAGATTGCGCAGCAGCCCGGAGGTGTAAGCCAGGCCGGGTTCCATGCCAGCATAGGGGGCGAGCAGTTCGGCGGCGGCGGCGGTGGCCACGGCGTTTTCCCACAGCTCGGATGCCGGGATGCCAAAATGGTGCAGGTCCCGCTGGCAAAGCTGCTGCGCCGCGGCGATGCCCGCCACCCGGTTGAGTTCGCGCATCCCGACCCGGGCGACCGCGCCGTCGAGCGAGTCGTTGTGGGTGCGGAGACCGAACAACACACTGTTGCTCAGGCGGATGATCCGGAAGGTCAGCGCGGGATCGAGGCGGATCAGCCCGATGATGTCCCCGAGTTCCGTCGCCGGATTCTCCAACTTGGCCCGCAGACGCCCGTAGGTCGCCGATGAGGGGGCGAGCTTGCTGCCGAGGGTAACGATGGTGGCGTGGTCGAGGGACATGGACGGAAATGTTGCGCCCGCAAAATCGGCACAAACGCGGTGATCCGTAGCCCAAAAATCGCCCTCGCCGCTGCCTCCTTTTCCCCTTCACATCCGCCTCTTCACCATGCCCGAAACGCCCACCAACCCAGCCCAGCCGACCTTGCCGGTCTTTCCGGCCGATCTGCCGATCGCCGGCCGGCTGGCCGTGGCCAAGGTGTATCTGGCGGAGGAGAATGTCCGGCTCCGCCAGTTGCATGAAGACGGTGGTTCCGGTCGCGCCGTGGCCCAGGCCCGGTCTGTGATGATCGACCGCCTGCTCCAGGCGCTCTTTGAGCATGCCGTCGCTTCCTACATCGCCAAACACGGCCCCCTGCCCTCGCCCGTGGTCCTGATCGCCTTGGGCGGCTATGGGCGCGCCGAGCTCAGCCCGATGAGCGACGTCGACATCATGTTCCTGTTCTCGGCCAAGGCCAAGGCGGCGGCGATGAAGCCGCTGCAGGAGCACCTGACGAACGAGACCCTCTATATCCTCTGGGACTGCGGCCTGAAGGTCGGCCATTCCACGCGGACCTTTGACGACGCCTTCGTCGAGGCCCGGAAGGACATCCAGACCAAGACGGCGTTGCTCGAGGCGCGCCTGCTCGCCGGCTCGGCCACGCTATTCGAGACATTTTCCCAGGCCTACCGCGGTTACTACCTGACCGAGGACCCGCGCGGCTACATCGCCTCCCGTCTCGCCGACCAGGCGGCCCGGCGCGCCAAGTACGGCGACACCGCCTTCCTGCAGGAACCTGACATCAAGAACGGCGTCGGCGGCCTGCGCGACTACCAGAACGCCTGCTGGATGGCCCGGGTGAAGCTCGGCATCGCGACCCTCGACGACCTCGTTCCGCAGAACTACCTGCGGCCCGCCGAGCTCGAGTCCTTCCACAAGGCGTACGATTTCCTGCTCCGCGTCCGCAACGAGCTGCATTACCAAAGCAAGCACGCGGCCGACCTGCTGCCGCTCGATATCCAGCCCAAGATCGCGGAAAACCTCGGCTACACCTCCCCCGACATGCTGACGCGCGTCGAGGCGTTCATGCAGGACTACTACCGGGCCGCGCAGACGATCCTGCGCATCTCGCGCCTGATCGAGAACCGGCTCGCGCTGGCGCTCGACCAGGAGGGCAGCGGCCGGATCTCGTTCCGCGACATGCTCAAGACCCAGCGCTTTCAGCGGCCGAAGCGCCTCGATGGCTTCATCCTCCGCGGACAGGAACTCTCCGTCGAGAAACCCGATGTCTTCAAGGTCGACCCGGTGCGGCTCATCCGCGTGTTCCGCCACTGCCAGCAGCTCGGCTGCAAGCCGGACTTCCACCTCAACACCCTGATCCACGAGTCGCTCCCGCTGATCACGCCCGAGGTCATCCACTCGGTTGATGCCAACGTCAGCTTCCGCGCGATCCTCGCCGAGGTCGGGGCGGTTTATCCGACGCTGAACCTGATGCACGAGCTGGGGGTGCTCGGAAAATTCATCCCCGAGTTCGACCGGCTCACGTGTCTGGTGCAGCACGAGTACTATCACCGCTACACGGCGGACGTACACACACTGAGCGCCATCCGGCAGCTCGACCTGATCTACACCGAGGCCGAACCGATCACGCTGAAGTACCGGGCCGCGCTCCACGAGTCGGCCGAGCCCGAGCTGCTCTACGTCACGCTGCTGTTACACGACATCGGCAAGGCCGACGGCATCCGGGGTCATGCCGAGTCCGGCGTGCGGATCGCCCAACCCCTGCTGGAGCGGCTGCAAGTTCCCCCGGCAGGAAGGGAACTGGTGACGTTCGTGATCAAAAATCACCTTGCGATGGCACGATTCTGGCAGAAGCGGGACGTAGATGATCCGTCCACCGCAGCCGCCTTCGCCGAATTGGTTGGTGATACCGACCGGCTCCGCCATCTTTACGTCCACACCTTCTGCGACGCGCGCGGCACCGCCGCGAGCCTGTGGAACAGTTACAAGGACACGCTCCACACCACCCTTTTTCATGCCACGCTTGAGCGCCTCAATCTCGGCGCCGACCTCGACCTCCGTTACCGCGAAAAGAAGCAAATGATCCTCCAGGACCTCATCACAAAACAGATTCCCGGCATCAGCTCAGACGAGATCACCGCCCATTTTAATCTCCTCCCCGAGCGCTATTTCATCCACACCGACTCCGCCGAGATCGCGCTGCACATCCGCATGGTGAACCGCCTGCTGCAGTCGATCACCGAGACCGACTCCGTCGGCTCGCTCAAGCCGGTGATCGAGTGGCAGGACGACATCAACCGGTCGCTCACGGTGGTCAATGTCGTGACGTGGGACCGGGCCGGCCTGTTCTACAAACTCGCCGGCGCGTTCAGCGTCGCGGGACTTTCAATCCTCGGGGCCAAGGTGATCTCGCGCAGCGACCATATCGCGATCGACACATTCTACGTCGTCGAACCGGGCCGCGGCGTGGTGCAGAACATGATCGCGCAGGAAACCTTCGCGAAAACCATCGAGTCGGCGCTCGTCACGAACAAGGACCTGTACCCCGACATCGTGGCACAATCCCAGCGCCTGGGCGGCCGCCGCTCCGCCGCCGGCGAGGCGCTGCATGCCAGCTTCCCCCCGACCGTCGACATCTACCACGAGCTGGCGATGCACCGGATCATCGTCGAGATCCAAGCCTATGACCAGATTGGCCTGCTCTACCAGCTGGCCAAAACCATCTCGGACCACGGCTTTGACATTACTTTTGCGCGCATCGGCACCGAGCGCGGCGTGGCCATCGACACCTTCTACATCGAGTCGGCCAACCGCGAACCGGTCGAGGGCGACAAGCGCCTGCTCGGCCTCCGCGACGCCATCGCCAAGGTGATCGCGCTGCCGGTGCCCGTGCCGGTTGCGACGAAGTAGCACATTCGGTCGGTAGGGCGGTCACTCCGTGACCGCCGCGATTTCGTTCCCGGCGGCGAGCGGAGTCGCCGCCCTACCGCGCTGCAACAATCACGGCTGAAGCACCGCTTCAGCCCTACCTCAATTCAATCGCCACGCACGAGCGTGCCGATTGCGGGTTGCCGGAAGGGCCTGCTGTCTGCGGGTAGGGCTGAGGC
>CAIYFD010000204.1 GCA_903925425.1 uncultured Opitutia bacterium
CCGGAGCGTGGCCGAGCATCCACGCCGGCACAGGTTCGCGACCGCTGCATTACTGGTGGCGGTTTGCTGGAGCTTGAGCGAAGCCAGGAAATTCCGGGCACGCGGTTACGAGGTCACTGCCTCGGCGGAAACCTCCACGAAGCGACTCCTGCCGGAAAACATCGTTCTCAGCCGGTACGCCTACCACATGTTCGGCAGTCAGCCGACCTATGTTTCGGACGGCGTCATGAACCCGATCCTGAAACAGAGTCTGCTTGATCCGGTGACCCTGCAGCCGATCGTCACCAATCTGTCCGCGGCTCGGACAATCGGGAAGACAAAGACCGTCACGCTTCGTCTGGATCCGAGCGCCCAGAATTCCAACGATCTCTCACCCACCCTCCAGCTTTATCCCGGCCGGGAATACCTGCTCGAATTCGAACTCGAGGTCCCATTTGAACCCGGGACCTTGGTCCTCCGGGGCGAACATCTGGAACGTGAATATGTCCTCTCCCACGAACCCGGCGGATCCAGCATCGGTGACGCCGAGGGGCAGAGACGGCACGTGAGTCTCTGGACCTCGGGCAATAAAATCGAGACAGTGCGCATAAGTTTTTATCCGCAGCAGCCCGGAGAATTCTCCGTTAAACCGGCGACCGCTCTGCGGTTAACGGAATTCCCCGCCATTTCGCTACCGGTACAACTGGATGGGCAGACGCCTTACCGGGCCACGGTGCAGTCCCCGGTCACGGCGTGGCTGGAGACCTCACGCATGTTTGTTCCCGGATACTCCGCCAAATACAATGGCACGCCGGTCGAAGTCATGGCCTCACCCGAGGGATTGGTCCTAGTTCGCGTGCCGGCGGGAATCGGACACGTCGAGCTCACCTATCATTTCCCTGCACCGATCCGGGCCGCGCTGATGATCACCGTCGCGGTCTGGGCGACCCTCGGGATCATCGCCCTGCGCAACCTGCTCGACCGCCGGCCCCAACCCTCGGCACCGCCCAAACCAAGGCACAACGGGGGGGGGCTTAGGTGCCCGAACGGCTTGCCGCAGCCCGGATGCTGACGAAATTTCGCTTCCACGGCGGGGGGCATGTGCTTGGATCATGTTTCCCGCGATTCATGCAAACAACGAAATGGCCCAAAGTACTGCCGCCGCTCACCCCGGAACAGCGCGTGCGCAGCGACGCCTTCATGAAGCTGTGGCACGAGGAGCTGGCGGGCCGCCCCCGCTACGACCTGATCGAGCGCTTCAACCACAATTTTCCGGTCCGGCATTCGCCGGCCGGCTTCCGGACCACGATCGAGATCGGCGCCGGGCTGGGCGGGCACTTGGAGTTTGAGAAACTGACCCCGGAGCAGGAGCAGAACTATTACTGCAATGAGTACCGCGAAAACATGGCCGCCGAGATCCGCCGGCGCTTTCCCCGCGTGCAGACCGTGGTGGGTGACTGCCAGAAGCGACTCGAGTTTCCCGACGGCTTTTTTGACCGCTACATCGCGGTCCACGTCATGGAACACCTGCCGGATCTCCCGGCAGCCATCCGCGAGGCCTACCGTCTACTGAATCGCGAGCACGGCCAGCTCCTGATCGTGATCCCCTGCGAAGGCAGCATGGCCTACGGCCTGGCGCGCAAAATTTCCGCCGAACGGGTCTGGAACCGCCACTTCGCCCCCGTGAACTACTCCGAGTTCTACAAGCGTGAGCATATCAATGTGCCCGAGGAAATCCTCGGTGAGCTGGATCCCTACTTCACGATCGAGACCCGGAGCTATTTTCCGCTGCCCTTCCTCCCCTTCGCCTTCAGCAACCTGGTGATCGGCTTCAGCCTCCGGCCGCGGCCGCAGCCTCTGACGGCGGGGAAGTGACCCGTGACAAGATAGCCGACCTTCCACCTTCCGCCTCCGACCTCCCGCCTTCCCTTCATGCAGCATGCCTTCATCACCGGCGCCGCCGGTTTCATCGGTTCCAGCCTCACCGACCGCCTGCTGGCGGACGGTGCCAGCGTCACCGGCTGGGATAATTTCTCCACCGGCCAGGAGCGTTTTCTGGAAGGCGCCCTGCAGCACCCGCGTTTCCGGCTCGTGCGGGGCGACAACCTCGACCTGCCCGCGCTCACCGCGGCCATGAAGGGTGCGGACTTCGTCTTTCACCTCGCCGCCAACGCCGACATCAAGGACGGCTGGCAGCACCCCCGGAAGGACCTCGAGCAAAACACCATCGCGACCTTCAATGTCCTCGAGGCCATGCGGGCCAACGGCGTGAAGCGGATCGCGTTCTCCTCCACTGGCTCCGTCTACGGCGAGGCGCTCGTCTCGCCGGACAAGCCGACCCCTGAGACCGATCTGTTCCCGATCCAGACCTCCCTCTATGGCGCCTCCAAGACCGCCGGCGAGGGCCTGCTCGGCGCCTACGCCGAGGGCGGCCAGATCGACGAGGCCTACATCTTCCGCTTCGTCTCCATCCTCGGCGAGCGCTACACGCACGGCCACGTCTTCGATTTCTACCAGCAGCTGCTCGAGCACCCCGACCGCCTCCGCGTCCTCGGCGACGGCACCCAGCGCAAGAGCTACCTCTACGTACAGGACTGCCTCGATGCGATGCTCCACGTCACCCGCGCCCACACCGCCCGCGACGCCAAGCACCACACCCAAATCTACCACCTCGGCACCCCCGAGTTCGTGCAGGTCAACGACTCGATCGGCCACATCTGCGCCACGCTCGGCGTGAA
This sequence comes from uncultured Opitutia bacterium, assembly GCA_903925425.1. GTDB lineage: Bacteria > Verrucomicrobiota > Verrucomicrobiia > Opitutales > Opitutaceae > CAIYFD01. The sequence continues at coordinate 2,718 of CAIYFD010000204.1, forward strand.
GCCGAAGCTGGAGTACACCGGCGGCAACCGCGGCTGGATCGGCGACAATCCCTTCATCTTCCTCGACACAAAAAAGATCCAGGCCACCGGCTGGAAACCCAAGCTCACGATCGCCCAAGGCATCGTGCAGACCCTCCGCTGGCTCGAGGCCAACCGCTGGGTGTACGAGGCGCGGCACTGACCGGTGCCGGAGTGAAAGGGAAAGTGAGTGAGAGTAGAGAGTGACCCAGCGTTAAAAAATCCTCCATGCTTCCTGTTCGACTTGCCCCATCCGTGTCATCCGTGTAATCCGTGGATAAACTGCCTTACTTGTCCGCATGAAGATCACGGTCCTCGGCCTCTGGCATCTTGGCTGCGTGACCGCGGCCTGCTGCGCGAAACATTTCCAGGTTACGGGCCTCGATGCCGAACCCGCCAACATCGCCGCCCTCCGCCGCGGCAAGGCCCCACTCTTCGAGCCGGGCCTCGATGATCTGATCAAGGCCGGGATCGATTCCGGGCACCTGAGCTTCACGGACAATGCCGCCGCGGCCTGCGCCGGCGCCGACATCCTCTGGGTAACCCACGACACGCCTGTGGATGAGAACGACCAGGCCGACGTCGAGAGCGTGCTGCGCGAGATCCGCCGCTGCGTGCCGTTGCTGCCGGCCGGGGCCCTCGTGCTGATCTCCTCGCAACTCCCGGTCGGCACCTGCCGCCAGCTCGAGGCGGAATTCGGCGCGCGCGGCACCCGCTTCGCCTGCACGCCGGAGAATCTCCGGCTCGGCAAGGCCATCGAGATCTTCACCCAGGCCGACCGCATCATCGCCGGTTACCGCGACGAGAAATCCCGCGAACAGCTCGCTGTGCTGTTCGCCCCCTTCACGCAGCAGGTGATCTGGATGCGGTCCGAGTCGGCCGAGATGACCAAGCACGCGATCAATTCCTTCCTCGCCCTCTCGATCACCTACATGAACGAAGTCGCCCGGCTGTGCGAGGTGACCGGCGCGGATGCCCGCGAGGTGGAGCGCGGCCTCAAGAGCGAGAGCCGCATCGGGCCCAAGGCCTACCTTTCCCCGGGCGGCGCGTTTGCCGGCGGCACGCTGGCCCGCGATGTCGTCACCTGCACCAACCTCGGCGCCAAGTTCGGCGAGACCCTCGAGGTCATCCCCGCCATCAAGCGGAGCAACGACCAGCACCGCCAGTGGGCGCTGCACAAACTGCAACGCGTGCTGCCCGCCGGCGCCGGACACCGCGTGGCCCTGCTCGGCCTGACCTACAAGCCCGGCACCAACACGCTGCGGCGGAGTTCCGCCGTCGAGCTGGCCCGGGCGCTCGCCGCCGCGGGCTACGAAGTGCGCGCCTTCGATCCCTCGAAGCCGGAGCTCACCGCCGACCTCGGCTTCATCAAGCTGGCCCCGGATGCCGCAACCGCCCTCGACGGCGCCGACGCCCTGGTGGTCTGCACCGAGTGGCCCGAGTTCCGCCTGCTCGACTGGCCCAAGCTCGTGCCGCGCCTCCGCCAGCCGCTGATCCTCGACGCCACCCGTTTCCTGGAGAAGTCCCCGTCGGGCCTTCCCGCCGTCCAGTACATCTCCGTCGGCTCCCCGTCATGAAACTCCCCGG
>CAIYFD010000205.1 GCA_903925425.1 uncultured Opitutia bacterium
CCCGCCGGTTCGCGCATGATGTCCACCGCCCGCATCACCGCGTCATAATTGTGCAGCGGCTCACCCATGCCCATGAGCACAACATTGCGCAACCGGGCCTCCGGGGCTGCGCCCATCTTTTCACGTATTACGTGAAAAGTAGGCGAAGCCTCTGCCGGATCTTTCGGGGCGCGGTGGCGCAGGGCGCGGGCGACGTGGACGGCTTGGGCGACGATCTCGCCGGCGGTGAGATGGCGGGTGAAGCCCATCTGGCCGGTGGCGCAGAAGACGCAGCCCATGGCGCAGCCGACCTGGCTGCTTACGCAGGCGGTCACGCGGCCGGTGTAGCGCATCAGGACCGTCTCGATCTCGCGGCCGTCGGCGAGGCCGAGCAGGTATTTCCGGGTGAAGCCGTCGCTCGACGCGGTCTCACGCACGGTCGGCGGCACACCGATCGTGGCGTGGGCCTTGAGGTGGGTCCGCAGATGCGGCGTCAGATCCGGCATTTCATCGATGGACGACGCGTGGCCAAGATAGAGATTGTTCCAGATGGCCGCGGTGTGGACGGGGCTGAAGTCCCACCGCACGAGCTGCTGGCGCAGTTCCTCGCGGGTGAGTTCGTGGAGGTTCAGCAGCGGCATCGCGGCAACGTGCCGCCGGCCGTGCGACAAAACAAGGGCGGAGGGAATCCGGAACCGGAATTTTGACCGCGGATTGCGCGGATCATACCGGATGCAGAGAGCTCCAAGCCCGGAAGGGCGAACGCTAATCTTCGCTCATCGACGCTGATCCCTGACTCTTCCGCATTAGCGTAGATCAGCGGAGATTAGCGTTCTCAAATCCGGTTCGATCCGCGCAATCCGCGGTTAAAACCCCCGGAGTTTGAAAGATCGGCCGGTCTCTCCGGTTCAGGAGCCCTACTTGGCGGACGTGGTCGTCGCCGCGGGGGCCAGCGGCACACCGGTCGGCTTGGGGGGCATGGCCTCGGCGACGGACTTCAGGAAATTGCGGTAGGCCTGGGTGCGGAAGGCGATACCGTAGGTGTCGGCCTCGGCCAGAACCTTGTCGAGGCTCCAGCCGTCATGGCGCAGGCGGTAGAAACCCATGATGACAGTGGTGCGCTCGGAGCCGTTGAGGCAGTGGACGAGCACGGGTTTTTCCGCGCTCTCGATCAGGGCGATGATCCGGAGGGCGTCCGTGACGGTAGGCACGCCCGGGATCGGGTAGCGCTGGAAGGCGATCCCGTTGGCCTTGGCGTAGGCCTCTTCAATCGGCTGGTTCTCGGAGACCACTTCGTCGCGGCCGCGGAGCGAGATGATAGTCTTGATGCCGCTCTTGGAAAGGGACTGCAGGCCCTCGGGGGTGGGCTGTCCACCGCGGTAGATCTCCGGCGTGATCTGCGCCGAGCGCGGCACGCCGGGCAGCAGCTGCGGGCCCTTGTCGGGATTGTAGGCCTGGACATCCAGATCGGTCTCGGCGGCAACCGCCACCGTGGCGGCAAGGAAAAGGGGCAGGGCAAGGCGGATCAG
>CAIYFD010000206.1 GCA_903925425.1 uncultured Opitutia bacterium
CAAAAAAGACGGGCACTGCGAGACAAACGAACGTCATTTATCTTCTAGTAGACGTGAAGGCATCGGCGTACGATGAGGCCGACCATTAATGACAAAAATCCCATCACGAAAGACCAAGATCATTGTCACCATGGGGCCCGCGCTCGAGAGCGGGGCCCGGCTGGAGGAGGCGATGCTGGCGGGGGCCGGGATCTTCCGGTTGAACATGGCCCACACCAGCCCGGACGCGGCGAGGGCGGTGATCCGAAAAATCCGGGCGGCGTCGCAACGCGTGGGAATCGAGGTGGCGATCCTGATGGACATCAAGGGTCCGGAGATCCGCACCGGCGATTTGGCCAGCCCGATCACACTGGAGCTGGGCGTGAACTTCGACTTCACCTGCGAAACCGAATCCACCGAAGTATGGCACGGTGACGGGACGGCCTCGGTGGGAGTGAACTACCGGGACCTCGTCCACGATGTGCGGGTCGGCGATGAGCTGCTGGTGGACAGCGGCCTGCTCCGGTTTGCCGTGATTGAAAAGCATACGGCGCGTCTGCGCTGCCGGGTGCTTGTCGCGGGCGTGCTGTCCTCCCGCCGGCACGTCAATCTTCCCGGCGTGGATGTGAATCTTCCGGCGTTCACCGCCAAGGACCGGGCCGACACCGCGGTTGGGCTGGAGGAGGGGGTGGACTACATCGCGCAGTCGTTTGTCCGGCGGGCGTCCGATGTGCACGAGCTCCGTGCCTTCATTAAGGAGAACAATTCCCGGGCACAGATTATTGCGAAGATCGAGGACCAGTCCGGCATCAGGAACCTCGAGGAGATCGTGGAAGCGGCGGATGCCCTGATGGTGGCGCGCGGCGACCTCGGCATCGAGTGCCCCTACCAGGATCTGCCCATCATTCAGCGGCGGATCGTGAACACCTGCCTCGAGCAGGGCCGGCCGGTGATCATTGCGACGCACATGCTGGAGAGCATGATCGACCGGGCCATGCCGACGCGGGCCGAAATTTCCGACGTGGCCAATGCCGTCTACGAACAGGCCGACGCCGTGATGTTGTCCGGCGAGACCGCGATGGGGCAGTTTCCCATCGAATGCATCCAGGTGCTGGACAAGATCGCGCGCCGGATCGAGAGCGAGCCGGACGCCGGGACCCGTTGCTCGGTCGCCGTGAACAGTGAAAGGATGAAGATGCTCCACTCGGCGGCGACCTTGGCGAACCGCCTGCCGGGGTCGCAGATTCTGGCCTTCACCAGGCTCGGCCTGAACGGGAGCCGGCTCGCGGCCCTCCGGCCGATTCAGGCGCCGATCCTGGCGGTCACACCCGTGCCCGAGATCTTCCGCCAGTTGAATCTGCACCGTGCGGTGACGCCCTTCCTCATGCCCTTCGATGCGGATCCGGACGTCACGATCGAACGGGCCATTTCCATGCTCCGCCGGGCTGGGGCGGTTTCCGCCGGAGACAAGCTCGTCATTGTGAGCGACATCATTGCGCAGGACCAGACTTGGGAAAGCATCCAGCTGCGCGTCGTGCGCTGAGCGCGCCGTTCAGGTCCGGGGTGGTTCGGCTTCCCGCTTTGCGCCCTCCCGCCGGCCCGTTGACAAAGGTCGTCGCGCGGACTGTTGCTTGGCGATGCCTCCCCAAGAGCGAACCTTCGGCCGGGTGCGGCCGGTGCATCCGTACGCGTGGCTTTGGGAACCGCTGGAGTCGGATCCGACGTTCGTGCTGCGGCCGATGTTCGGCACGCAGGCGGCGTATCTCGACGGCCGGCTGCAGCTTTGTTTCTCCGCGCAGGCCGAGCCGTGGCGTGGCGTGCTGGTCTGCACGGACCGGGAGCGCCAGGAATCCCTGCGCCACGACTGGCCGGAATTGATGCCGCATCCGGTGCTGCCGAAGTGGCTGTATCTCCCGGAGTCGGCCGATGGCTTCGAGCGGGTGGCGGAAAAACTCGTGCAGCTCGTGCGCCGGCGCGATCCGCGGATTGGCGTGGCGCCGCAGCCGAAGAAACCGGTGCGCCGGATCCGAGAGTAGTGCGGGAGTTGCCGAGGTCCAAATCGTGCTGCCCTTCCGGCTGGAATTCGGCCTGACTCACGGGGCAACCCTTTCGCCCATGAAACCTGCCTCCCTGCTGCTCACGGCCATTCTCGGCCTGATCTTTTTGCCGGTGGTCCTTTCCGCCGCCGAACTGACCCCCGCCCTCTTGGCCGGAAAATGGATCGCCACCTTTGAAAGCAATCGGAGCCAGCAGATCACCGTCACGTATGTTTTCAAGGCCCAGGGCGGCAAGCTGACGGGCACGGCCTCGTCCGCGTTCACCGGCGAGGGCGAGCTTTCCGACATCAAGCTCGACAAGGACAACATCGCCTTCACCGAGAATTTCACCTTCGACGGCACGCCGCTGCGTTTTCTCTACACGGGCAAGCTCAACGGCGAGGAGTTGCAGCTCAAGCGCGTTGGCCCGGGCATCAACGTCGAGCAAGCGGGTGTGGCCAAGCGGGTGAAGGAAGAGGCCCCGGCGGCGCCGTTGGAGCCCGTTCCCGCGCCGACCCCGGCGAAGTAACGGCGCGGCTGGCGCATAATCGGGCTTGTTCCCCGCGGGCGGGTTGGGCGTGATCTGGGGCATGCCCCGGGTTGTCACCTTTCACTATACGTTGCGCGATCCGTCGGGCCAGGTGCTCGACACCTCGGCCGGCGGCGAACCAATCGCCTTCCTCGAGGGCGCTGGCCAGATCATCGACGGGCTCGACGAGCAGCTCCGCGGTGAACCGGCCGGCCGCAAGACCATCGTGAAGGTGCCCGCGGCCCGGGCCTATGGGCTGCACGATCCCGCGCAGGTGCAGCGCGTGCTGCGCACCGTGCTGCCGGTCGAGGGCGTGTTGAAGGTCGGCGATGCCTTTCAGGCCGGTCCCGACCGCCACGCGCCGGTCGTCAAGGTCGTCGCCATCGAGGGCGACGCGGTGCTGCTCGACGCCAATCATCCGCTTGCCGGGGTCGATCTGGCCTTTGACGTGGAGATCGTGTCGGCGCGCGAGGCGACGGCGGAGGAAATCAGTCACGGCCACGCCCACGGCTGATGAACGCCCTCGGCATAGACATCGGCGGTTCGGCCGTGAAGGGCGGTCCGGTCGACACGCGCACCGGCCGGTTGCTGGCGGAGCGCCTCAAGATCGAGACGCCCAAAAAGCTCACGCCTGCCGGGATGGCGAAGGCCGTGGCGCAGATCGCGGCCCATTTCAAATGGCGCGGCCCGATCGGCGTTGGATTCCCCGGCGTGATCCACGGTTCCTTCATCCGCACGTCCGCCAATCTGCACCCGCGTTTTGTCGGAGCCGATGGGGTGAAGCTTTTCGCCAAGGCCACGGGTTGCCGGGTGGCCCTGCTGAACGATGCGGCCGCGGCGGGACTGGCCGAGATGAAGTTTGGCGGCGGACGTGGATTCAGCGGGAAGACGCTGGTGCTCACGCTCGGCACGGGGGTCGGCTCGTGCCTCGTGCTCAATGGCGTGGTGTTTCCGATGGAACTGGGGCACCTGCCGATGCGGGGACGTTCGGCGGAGAAGCGCGTTTCCTCCGCGGCCCGGAAGCGCAACGATCTTTCCTGGCCGCAATGGGCCGGGCGGCTCAACGAGTATTTCGCCGTGCTCGAAACCATCAGCCGGCCGGAGCTGATTGTCATCGGCGGCGGGGTGAGCGCGAAGCACGAAAAGTTTTTCCACTTCCTGCGCACGCAAGCCCGGCTCGTTCCGGCCAAGCTGGGCAACGGGGCGGGCATCATCGGCGCCGCGCTCCACGCGGTGCAGGCCGGAGGGAAGTGATTCCGTGATTTCCGGGGTTCTGGTTCCGGGGTTGTCGGGTTCCCGAACGCAGCATGAAATCGGGTGAGGCCATCGCAATCGTAGGGCAGGGGATTGCCGGCACGCTGCTCGGCTTGGAATTGGAAAAGCAGGGTGCCGCCTTTCATGTTTTTGGCCCCGGTCCGGCCGCGTCCGCATCGGCCGTGGCGGCGGGGATCATCAATCCCATCACGGGCCGCCGACTCGCGCCCGCGTGGCGGATCGCGGAGCTCCTGCCGTTGGCGCGCGCTACCTATCGCGGGCTCGAGACCCGGCTGGGAGTGCCGCTTTGGCGCGAGATGCGCGTGCGGCGCTGGTTCCGGGATGAACGGGAGCGGCGCATCTTTGCGGAGCGCCGGGAGAGCGGGGAACTGTTGCCCTGGCTTGGCGCGGTCGAGGCCGATGGATTCTGGACCGAGGGCGCGGGTCACGTGGATGTGCCGGCGCTGCTCGCGGCGGCCCGGCAACGCTGGCGCGAGCGCGGGTGTTTGACGGAGCGGGCCATCGACCCGCGGGAACTGCGCCAGTGCCATGGTCTGGTGATCTTGGGCACCGGCGCCGGGCTGGCGGCATCCGCGGTTTTTGCCGGCGTGCCGTGGCGGTTGGTCGGCGGTGAATTGCTCACCGTCGCCGTGCCGGGGCTCGACGAGAACGTGATCCTCAATCGCGGCACCTGGGTGCTGCCGCTCGGGAAGGGCCTTGCCGAGGTGGGGGCGACCTATGAACCCGGGGCCGCGGAGGCGCGTCCGACCGCTGCCGGCCGCACTCGTCTGGAAGCCGACGCCCGGACGTTGCTCGGTCGTCCGTTTGAGGTGCGCGACCACCGCGCGGGTTTGCGGCTCACGCTACCCGACCAACGACCCGCGGTCGGGCGCAGCGCGCTGGATCAGGGGTGGGGCGTGCTGGCCGGCCTCGGCTCCAAGGGCGTCTCGCTCGCGCCGTGGCTCGCCCGGCAGTGGTGGAATCACCTTTCCGAGGGCGTGCCCTTTGACCCCGCGGTGGACGTCTCCCGCTTTGCGGCTGCGCCGAACATTTCACGTATTACGTGAAATGTTGGGCGCAGCCACGGGGGGAGAGCGGAGCCATCAGGGTCGGGGTGGGACCGCTCGGCCCGCGTTTTAGCCCGTTGGTCGAGAGCGGCTGTCCTTTTTCCGGGCGACGCCGTTTCGTGGGGCGTCGCTAACCGCCTGAGTCGTGTTCAAGCGATACCCCAATCCCGGGCCGACACGGACCGGGTTCAATTTATGAAATCATCCCACCCTGTCCCCGGCGACGGTCAGTGATTGCTGAACGACGGATCCATGGCTCGAATCGCGGTTATTCCCCAATGAGCACGTCGCTGTTATCTCCGCCGGTGGTTGGTTCCGGAACGGACGTGCTTGTGCGCGGCGAGGGGCTGACGCGCCACTATGGGATGGGGAAGTCCGAGGTCCCGGCGCTTGATCTGGTCGACCTCGTGGTCCGGCGCGGCGAGTTCGTGGCCCTCGTGGGCGCCTCGGGCTCGGGCAAGTCGACGCTGCTCAATATGCTGGGCGGCCTCGACCGGCCGACGGGCGGGCGCATCGTGATCGAGGGCGTTTCGCTCGGGGAAACTTCGGAAGCGGAGCTCGTGCATCACCGCCGCCGCCGGATCGGCTTCATCTTCCAGAGTTTTAACCTGCTCCCCACGCTGACCGCGGTCGAGAACGTCGAGATGCCGATGATGCTGGCCGAGACCGGCCGGGCGGCGCGGCGGCAGCGGGCGCTGGCCCTCCTCGATTCCGTCGCCCTCGCCGCGCGGGCGGAGCACAAGCCGAACGAGCTTTCCGGCGGCGAGAAACAGCGCGTGGCCATCGCCCGGGCGCTCGCGAACGAACCGACGCTGCTGCTCGCGGACGAGCCAACCGGCAACCTCGATTCCCGCACCGGCACGGCGGTCCTTGACCTGCTCTGCCGGATCCTGCGCGAGCGCGGACTCACCATGCTGATCGTCACGCACGACATGCAGGTGGCGGCCAAGGCCGACCGTATCCTGACGATGCGCGACGGCCGGATCGTATCGGAAACCGCAACCTCCCAGCTCCCGGCATGACGAACGGCGACATCATCCGCACGGCCGCGGCCAACCTGGGTCGGCGCAAGCTGCGCTCGCTGCTCGCCTCGCTGGGCGTGGTCGTGGGCACGCTGACGATCGTTCTCCTGATCTCCCTCGCCACCGGAGTGCGGGCGCAGATCAACAAGCAGTTTGAATCCCTCGGTCTTGACCGCCTCTCGGTGCGGCCGTCCGCCGGTGGCGGTGGGTTCGGTCGCGGGGGCGGTGGCGGTGGTCGCGGTTTGGCCGGCCTTGCGGGCCGGGCTGGCAACGGCAACGCCGCCAATCCCCCCGCCAAACGGATGATCAGCCCGGAGGACGTGGCGCGTTGGCGCGCGCTGCCCGGCGTATTGAAGGCGATCCCCGAGGTGGACCTGCCGAACGCGGTCGGGCTCGAATTGCAACGCAACGACCGCACCCGTGCGGTCTCCATGGGCGGCGGCCAGAACACCGGGATCGGGGCCCTCGCGGCGCCACCGGCTCCCGTCGCCGGCACGTTGGAACTGCCCGAGGCGGGCGGCCTGATCGCAAGCGAGGCGGCACTGCAAGCGCTTGGAGTTGTGGGCAGCGAGGTCGAAGGCCTCGTCGGCCAGAGCTTCGACGCGGTGCTGCGCACCTCGCGCGGCGAGACCCAGGTATTTCCGCTGAAGCTGGTCGGCGTGATCGCCGGCCGTGGCGCTACCATCCAAGTTTCCCCGGTCAACCGGATCGCGATGAAGAGCTGGTGGTTCAACAAGCCCGACATCCTGGAGACCGAGGGCTATGACATGGTGACGTTCCGCACGAGCGATGTGACCCGGGCCCACGAGTTGTCGACGCAGCTGCGGGCGGAAGGCCTGCAGGTCCAGTCATTGGAGGCGATCGTCGAGGTGGCGGACCGGATCTTGGTCGCGATCACGACGATGCTGGCGCTGCTGGCCAGCGTGGCGCTCGTGGTGGCGACCATCGGCATCGCGAACACCATGGTGATGGCGATCTACGAACGGACCCGCGAGATCGGCGTGCTCAAGGCGATGGGGGCCTCTTCCGCCGAGATCCGGCGGCTGTTTATGATCGAGGCCGGGTTCATCGGTTTGATCGGCGGGGTCGTTGGATTGCTGTCTGGTTGGTTCGCGGGCGTGGTGCTGAATCTCGGCATTGCGTGGTATTTCCGGTCGCAGGACATGACGGTTCGGGGGGATTTTTTCACAATGACCGTGGCGCTGGCGGCCGGGACGATCCTGTTCGCGATCATGATCGGCACCGTCGCCGGCCTGCTGCCGGCCCGGCGCGCCGCCCGGCTTGATCCCTTGGTGGCGCTCCGGCACGAGTGACCGCTTCCGGCCACGAGGTCTAGCGGCCGCTGATCCGCGTTTTGGGCCGTTGATTGAATAAATACCACAAGGTTGGCGAGCAGCTGTCCGACTTAACGCATGAACACGAACACCGGTGCGGCCCTTCGCCTGAGGGCAAGAGGGTTGGCCGTAGGGGTGATTAGTCTGGTGGCTACCGCCATGGGCTTGGCGGCGGAGATCCCGCCGCAGCTGGAGCAGGCTTTGGTCAATATGAGCCGCGAGGACAACAAATGGGCCTATACGGAGACGACGCTCGTCCGGCCGAAGTCGGCCAAGGACAAGGAGGACGTGCTCACCGTGGTGCGGGTGGATCCCTCGAAGCCCTATGCGGAGCAGTACACGCCGCTGCTGGTCGAGGGCCGCAAACCCTCGACGGGGGAGCTCAAGGACTATCGGCAGAAAGGCGAGAAACGCGCGGACGATCTCGACAAAAGCCAGCCGCGCGGCCGCGGTGGCCGGGGCGGCACCGGCGGACAGGGAGCCGCCGGGATGGACGAGCTCAAGGCGTTGCTCGACCTCGACAACATCAAGGTAACAGCCGAGACCGACTCAGCGATCACCTACGATGTGCCCCTGCGCAAGGAGGCGAAGGTCCAGGGCGTGCGGCTGGGCAAAATCGAATTCGAGGTCCGCGTCACCAAGGAGAAGGAGAAGCCGACCGTCGAACACATGGAGATGCACCTGCGCGAGAGCATGCGCGTGATGCTGGTCGCCAACGTGAAGTCGGCGGACTTTGCCATCGATTTCAAGAAGGTGGATCCCACGTACGCGCCGGTGATGACCCACGTGAAGGGGGCGGCGAAAGTGAGCGTGCTCTTTGTCGCGAGGCTGTCGCCCGGGGTAGACATCACCCGGACCGAGTTTGAACGGGTGGAGCCTTACGACAGCCGCTTTAAGGTGCAGATCGGCCCGCTCAAGATCCTGAATCCCTAAGCGGGGCATCGAGCGTCCTGCCGGGAAGGGGGGCGCGCTCAGAGACTAAGCCGCGTGCGGAACTCGAGGGCTTTGCGCCGGCTGATCTCGACGCGGTCGCCCCCCTTGAGGGCGAGGGCGAGGCCGCCGCTGAACCACGGCTCAATCTTGTCGATCCAGCGCAGGTTGATGATCTGCTGGCGGTTGGCCCGGAAGAAAACCGCGGGGTCGAGTCGCTCCTCCATCGCGTTGAGTGAGCGGAAGAGCAGCGGATGCTCCGGGCCGAAATGCACGCGCGTGTAGTTGCCCTCGCTCTCGAGGAGCCGGATCTGGCCGACTTCCACGAACCAGCAGCGGTCGCCCTCGCGCACGAAGACGCGGTCGGCCGCGGTGAGCCGGCCGGTGGCGACAGGCTCCGTTTCCGCGTCGGTGCCCACCGGCAGGGCGCGCTCGGCGAGGCGCGCGACGGCCTGCGCGAGCCGCGCAGGCTCGATGGGCTTGAGGAGATAATCCACCGCGTTCAGCTCGAAGGCCTGTACGGCAAACTCGTCGTGCGCGGTGGTGAAGATGACGTGAGGCACCGGCGGCTCGAGCGAGGCGAGCAGGTCGAGTCCCGTTTCCCCCGGCATCTGGATGTCGAGGAACACGAGGTCGGGCTTCAGGGCGCCAATCTGCTGGCGCGCCTCCGCCGGGTTGGCGGCCTCGCCGACAATCGAGACCCCGGGAATCGCCGCCAGCAGCCGGCGGAGTTCGTTCCGCGCGAGGCGTTCGTCGTCGACTAGGAGGACTTTCATCGGCGTCAAGCGGTCGGGCCGGGCCGGGATTCGCAGCGAAGTTTCTTCACCCAAAATGAGGCGGTGGCGCTGGGCGTGGGCCCTGAAGGGAGCAGGGGAATGGTCACCTCGGCCCGCACGCCGTCGGAGGGGGCGGAGTGCAGTTGCAACGAGGCGCCATCACCAAAAAGGAGGCGGAGCCGCTCGGCGGCATTTTTTATCCCGAGCCCGGTGGAGCCGTCCTCGCCGGGAACCGTGGGGGCGAGCGAACCGGGATTGCCCACCTCGAGCCGGAGCGTGTCGCCCTCGCGCCAAGTGCGGATCGTGATCTCGCCGCCCTCGGGCCGCGGCGCGATGCCGTATTTCACGGCGTTCTCGACGAGGGTCTGCAGCAACAAGGGCGGGACGGGCAGGGCGAGGGTATCGGGTGCGACGTCGAGGCGGACCCGCAGGCGTTCCTCGAAGCGCACCTGTTCCAACGCGAGGTAGTCGTTGATGATGTGCAGCTCATCCTCAAGCGGCACGGTCTCGAGCTGTCCGCTTTGCAGCGCATAGCGCAGGAGACCGGCGAGCCGGGTGACGGCACCACGGGCGCGGGCCGGATCCTCCTCGATCAGGGCGCGGAGC
>CAIYFD010000207.1 GCA_903925425.1 uncultured Opitutia bacterium
CACGGCAGATCGCCAACGGGGGCGAATGCCGCGCCCGCCAGTCGTGACGCAGCTCGATCACGCCGGAATTCGGGGACTCGAGCCAAGCCTGGGAAATCGGTTGCTGACGAGGCGCCATGGGAACCCTTCCCAGCATTCTGCGGGCCGACGCCGTCACAAGCTGGAAGTCCGAGAATCACTTTCACACTTCACTCACTTTCACTTTCACCCTCACTGTCGGCGTTCATGGCCACCCGCGAAAAAATCCTCGTCGCCCTTTCCGGCGGCGTCGACAGCTCCGTCGCCGCCCTCTTGCTCAAGCAGGAGGGCCAGGACGTCAGCGCCGCGTACATGAAGAACTGGATCAATGAGGACAACGTCATCGGCGATTGTCCCTGGCAGCAGGACATCGTGGATGCGCGCGCGGTGGCCGCCAGGATCGGCATCCCCTTCGAGGTCGTGAACCTCATGCGGGAGTACCGTGAGAAGGTCGTCGCCTACCTGCTCGACGGCTACGCCCGCGGCCTCACGCCCAACCCGGACATCATGTGCAACCGGGAGATCAAGTTTGGCGTGTTTCTCCAGTGGGCCCGCGACCACGGCTACACGGCGGTGGCGACGGGTCACTATGCGCGCCGCACGCCGGCCGCCGACGGGCACTCGTTCGACCTCGTCGAGGGTGCGGACAAGAACAAGGACCAGTCCTATTTCCTGGCCCTGCTTAACCAGGCGCAGCTTCGCGCGGCGCGCTTCCCCATCGGCCACCTCGCCAAGCCCGAATTGCGGCGGATCGCGCGTGAGGCGGGCCTGCCCACCGCGGACAAGAAGGACAGCCAGGGAATTTGTTTCATCGGCGAGGTGAAGATGCAGGACTTTCTCCGCACCTACGTGCCCGACCGGCCCGGGCCGATCATCGGTGCGGCCGATGGACGAGAACTCGGCCAGCACCGCGGACTGCACTATTATACGCTCGGCCAACGCCGCGGCATCGGCGTGCCGTCGAATGCCGACCATGAGAATTACGTCGTCACCGGCAAACGCGCCGCGGACAACGCGCTGCTGGTCGCCTTCGACCATCCGGATGCCCCCGGCCTTTTCCAAAACGAGGTGCGCGTGCACAGCTTGAGCTGGACCCGGGATCCCATTTCCGGACCCCGGGCGGCCGAGGGCCGGGTGCGCTACCGCGACCCCCGGGTGGGATTGAAGATCACGCCCGAGGGAGGCGGCACCGCCTTGATCACATTCGACGAGCCGCAGCGCGCGTTGGCCAGCGGGCAAATCCTTGCCCTCTACGAGGGCGAACGCCTCCTCGGCGGCGGCGTGTATGTGTAAGCGATCAGGAGTATCACAGAACAGATCTGACGGTAGGGAGTGGACGCCGTCCGCGCCGGGACCGCTGGCAGGTTGATTCGGAGCCGACATCCTGCCCGGCGGCGAGCGGAGTCGCCGCCCTACCGGGAAGACCCAGGCGGCGCTCAGGTCCGCAAAACGCCGGCGGCCTGCTCAGCGAGGAACGAGGCGTAGGTTTTCTCCACCCCTTCGCGCAGGCCGAGACGGGCTTTCCAGCCCAGCTTCGCGAGGCAGGAGACATCCAGCAGCTTGCGGGGAGTGCCGTCGGGTTTCGACGCATCCCAAGTAATTTTGCCTTTGAAGTTCGTCACATCGGCGACGCACTCCGTCAGTTCGCGAATGGTCACATCGGTCCCCGTCCCTACATTAACCCAGTCCGGCGGGGCCTTGAGGTTCAGCAGAAACGCGCAGGCCTCGGCGAGGTCGTCGACATGCAGGAACTCCCGTTTCGGCGTGCCGCTACCCCAGGCGGTGACCTCGGGCTGACCGGCGAGCTTGGCCTCGTGGAAGCGGCGGATCAGGGCCGGCAGCACGTGCGAATTCTGGGCGTGGTAGTTGTCGCCCGGACCGTAGAGGTTCGTCGGCATCGCCGAGTGAAAGAGCACGCCGTGCTGCTTGCGGTAGTACTGGCAGAGCTTGAGGCCGGCGATCTTCGCAATGGCATAGGCCTCGTTGGTCGGCTCGAGCGCGCTGGTGAGAAGGCAATCCTCGGTCATCGGCTGCGGCGCGAGTTTCGGATAAATGCACGAGCTCCCAAGAAACAGCAGCCGCGGGACCTTGTGTTTGAAGGCGGCGCCAATCGTGTTCGAAGCGATGGCGAGGTTCTCGAAAAGAAAATCGGCCGGATAGGTGTTGTTGGCGTGGATGCCGCCGACCTTGGCCGCCGCCACGATCACGACGTCGGGTTTCTCAGCCCCGACCAGGGTGTCCACGGCCGTCTGGCTGGCCAGATCCACCTCGCGCCGGGTGCGCAGCACGAGGGAAACACCCGGCTCGCGCTGGAACCGGCGCACCAGCGCCGACCCGACCATCCCCTGGTGACCTGCGATGTAGAGTCTCATGGTGCATTACCCACGAACCCCACGAAAGAACCCGAAAACGAACCCATGCCTTTCGTGTTCTTTCGTGAGCTTCGTGGACGAAAAATCAAAGCTTGGGCAGCGTGGCGATCTGCGCCTCGCGCTTGGCGAGCTCGAGGTCGTGGTCGACCATGATCTTCACCAGCTCCTTGAAGCGGACCTTGGGTTCCCAGCCGAGCTGCCGGCGGGCCTTGGCCGGGTCGCCGATGAGCAACTCGACCTCGGCGGGACGCTCGTAGCGCTCGTCGTACTTCACGTGCTTTTCCCAGTCGAGGCCGAGGAGGCCGAAGCTTTCCTGGCAGAATTCCTTCACGCTGTGGGTCTCATTGGTCGCGACCACGTAGTCGTCGGGTTTGTCCTGTTGCAGCATCAGCCACATCATCTCGACATATTCCTTGGCAAAGCCCCAGTCGCGCTGGGCGTCGAGGTTGCCGAGGTAGATGGAGTCCTGGAGCCCCAGCTTGATGCGGGTGGCGGCCCGGGTGATCTTGCGGGTGACGAACGTCTCGCCGCGGCGGGGCGACTCGTGGTTGAAGAGGATGCCATTGCTCGCGTGGAGATTGTAGCTCTCGCGGTAGTTCACCGTGAGCCAGTAAGCGTAGACCTTGGCGCAACCGTAGGGCGAACGCGGCCAGAACGGCGTGGTCTCGGTCTGCGGCACCTGCTGGACCTTGCCGAACATCTCGGAGGAGGATGCTTGGTAATAGCGGACCTTTTTCACCAGTCCCGCCTCGCGGATCGCCTCGAGGATGCGCACGGCGCCGAGGCCGTCGACGTCGCCCGTGTACTCCGGGATGTCGAAGGACACGCGGACGTGCGACTGGGCGCCGAGGTTGTAGATCTCGTCCGGCTGGAGCGCGTAGAGCAGCTTCACCATCTGGGTGG
>CAIYFD010000208.1 GCA_903925425.1 uncultured Opitutia bacterium
AAGCAGCAGCAGCGCGCAGGAAGCGATAAATCTGCCGGAAGCTCTCATCCCGGGTAGGACACTAGCAGCGCCTGGGTTGGGGAAAAGGTTGAATTCGCGAAAAAATTCACCCCGTCCAGGTGCGATCGGACCTGATGCCCCGGGCTTCACTTAGGGGGTAAAGACTTCGGCGCGTTCCCGGACGTCGAGTTCGCGCCAGGCGCCGGGGCGAAGGTCGCCGAGCGCAAGGCCGCCGATCCGGGCGCGCACGAGCCGCAGGGTGGGGTGGCCAATGGCGGCGGTCATGCGCCGCACCTGACGGTTTTTACCCTCGGTCAGCTCGAGGCTCAGCCAGCAGTCGGGGACGTTTTTCCGGACACGGATCGGCGGGTCGCGCGGCGGCAGGCTGGGCGCGGGATCGAGCCGGGCGACCCGGCAGGGGCGGGTCCGGTAATCGCCGAGATCCACGCCGCGGGCCAGGTGGCCGAGGGCGGCGTCAGCGGGGATCTTCTCCACCTGCGCCCAGTACTCGCGCGGGTGGGAGTGCTCCGGGTCGAGCAGGCGCGAGTTCAGGCCGGGTTCGTCGCTGAGGAGCAGCAGTCCTTCCGAGTCGGCGTCGAGCCGGCCGAGCGCGTAGACCTTCGGTGGCAGTCCGAATTCGGCGAGGGTGCGCCAGCGCGATCCCGGCTCGGGTGTGAACTGCGAGAGCACGCCGTAGGGTTTGTGGAAAGCCAGGAGCAAGGCCGGGAGTCAGAAGAGCCAAGAGCCCAGTGACAAGATTGAGAGCTGGCTCAGGGCTTGAGGCGCCGGTTCGTTCTGGCGCTGGATGGCGGCCTCTTGTTACTTGTTACTTCGCACTTGTTACATTGGTTACCGCCATGCGCTCCCTCCAATTTATTGCCATCAACCAGATTGCGTTGGTCGAGATGCCGCTCCCGCTGGCCGGTCCCGGCGAGGCCGTGGTCGCGATCCGGGCCGCCGCCCTGAATCACCGCGACGTCTGGATCAAGTCGGGCCAGTACGCCGGCCTGAAATATCCCTGTACGGCCGGTGCCGACGGCGCCGGGGTGGTGGAGTCGGTCGGGGCCGGAGTCGAGGCGGCCTGGGTCGGGCGCGAGGTCGTGATCAACCCGGCGCTGGACTGGGGCCCGAAGGAGACGGCGCAGGGTGCGGGATTCTCAATCCTGGGCATGCCGCGTCACGGCACGATGGCGGACCGGGTCGTGGTACCGGCGACGCAGCTCGCGGACAAACCGGCGCATCTTTCGTGGGAGGCGGCGGCGGCTCTGCCGCTGGCGGGGCTGACGGCATACCGCGCGCTTTTCACGCGGGCGCAGTTGCGCGGCTCCGAGCGGATCCTGATCACCGGGGTCGGCGGCGGCGTGGCGGCGATCGCGGTGCAGTTTGCCGTCGCGCACGGTTGCGAGGTCTGGGTGACCTCGGGCTCGAAGGAGAAGATCGCGCGGGCGGTCGCGCTCGGGGCGCGCGGCGGTTTTGACTACCGCGTGACGAGCTGGCCGGCCGAGGCGGTCCAGACGGCGGGGGCGTTCGACGCCGTGTTCGACAGTTCGGGCGGCGCGGGTTTCGAAGGCCTGATCGATGCGGTGGCGCCGGGCGGACGGATAGTTTTTGTCGGGGCCACGGCGGGCAACCCGGGCTCCCTGCCGATGCGCAAGGTGTTCTGGCGGCAGGTTTCGCTCCTCGGCTCGACCATGGGATCACCCGCCGATTGGGAGGGGATGCTGGCCTTCGTGAAACAGCACCGCCTGCAACCTGCGATCAGCGCCGTGTTTCCACTCGAGCGCGCGGCCGAGGCCTTTGGCCAGATTGAGCGCGGCGGGCAGTTCGGTAAGGTGGTCATCACGCTCGGGACGGACAGCCGGTGAGCATGGCTGGCGTGCGACGCAAGACCCGCTGGTTCTGGTGGCCCGCGCTGCTGCTGGCCGGCACGCTTCTGGCCGAGGTCGCACCGCCGTTTTTCCATCGAGGCCGGATCGTCCCGCTCGAGGGCGGCGGCTGGGCCGACGAGGACGCGCTGCGCACGGCGCGCGAGACCGTCTCGCACGCCACCGACACGCCGATGTGGACGAACCCGACGGGTTTCGGGAAGGACGTGTTCACCTTCGCGCGGATCAAATTCTACTCGGAGACGACAACAATGATCTACCAGGGTCACGGCGGCAGCCTGAGCTGGTGGGTGGATTATCCCGACGCCGATCTGAACCTGTCGTACCGGCTGCAGCAGTTGACCACGATCCGGACCGATCCGGACGGACGGGTGCTGTTCCTGACCGATCCGGACCTGACGGATTTCCCGTTCATCTACATGTCGCACCCGGAAAACATGGTGCTCGATCCCGACGAGATCATGGCCCTGCGCCGCTACCTCGAGAACGGCGGGTTCCTGGTGATGATCGATCTCTGGAACAACGAGGGCTGGAGGAAATTCGCGGCCCAGATGGCGCAGGTGCTGCCAGGCCGGGCCTGGACCGAACTCGACACGACGCATCCGCTCTTCCGGATGGTGTACAACCTGGAAGGACCGATGGAGAACCTGCGCATGCCGACGCTGCAGTTCTGGAACAAGAAGCACCTCGATGGCGACCGTTCCACGCCGCTGCAGACGGTGAACCGCGGGCCGGGGTCCGACGAAATGCACGTGCGCGCACTTCACGATGACAAGGGCCGGATGATGGTGCTGGCGGTCCACAATTCCGACATCAGCGACGGCTGGGAGCGGGAAGGGGAGAACCAGCAGTACTTCGAGAAGTTTTCCGAGAAGCGTGCCTATCCGTTCGGGATTAACCTGATGATTTACCTGCTCACGCACTGAGCCCGAAGGCGGCGCCTACTTTTCACGTATTAAGTGAAAAGTGGGCACGGCCCGGACCCGTCGGAATCAGGCATTGACCGGCCTAGGGCCCGACCTACCGTCTGCCCTCCCACTGGACCGAACCATCGTCCCGAATTTTACCGTGAACATCCAAGTCAACGACGTCTCTGAAACCCGCAAGAGCCTGATCATCACTCTCGACGCCACCGAGGTCGAGACCGAGCACAAGGCCGTGCTGGCCGAATTTTCCCAGTATGCCCAGGTGCCCGGCTTCCGGCCCGGCAAGGTGCCGGCGGCAATGATCGCCAAGAAGTACGGCAAGCAGATGGCCGAAGAGCTCAAGCAGAAGGTCGTTTCCCGCGCGTACCGCGGCGCCGTCGAGGACAAGAAGCTGCCGATCCTCACGGTCGTGAACGTCGAGCCGGGTGAGGTCGCCGCCGGCCAAGCGGCCAGTGTCAGCCTCACGGTCGACGTCCGCCCCGAATTCAAGCTCCCCGATTACCAGGGCCTGCCGGTCACCAGCGACCCGGTGGACCCGACCGACACCGAGGTCGAGAACGTGATCACCGGCCTCCGCGGCGAACGCGCCGACTTCAAGGTCGCGGAACGCGCCGGAGCGAAGGGCGACTACGTCAAGCTCTCCTACACTGGCAGCCTCGATGGCAAGCCGATCGCCGAGATCGCGCCCGACAAGCAGATCTACGGCTCGGTCCCCCAGACCTGGGAAGAGGTCGAGGGCGAGCATGAGGGCGTGCTTCCCGGCCTTGGCGCCCAGCTCGGCGGCCTGAAGGCGGGCGACAAGAAAACCGTTACCATTAATTTCCCGGCCGAATTCGCCGCGGTCCCGGCCCTCGCCGGCAAGGCCGCGAGCTACGACGTCGAGGTGCTGGAGATCCGCGAACGGGTGCTCCCGGCGCTCGACGAGGCTTTCTTCAAGGCGCACCAGGTCGAGAACCTCGAGGGTCTCCAGACGCAGGTCCGGTCGAACCTGAAGATGCAGAAGGATTATCAGAACCGCGCCGCCCAGCGCCGCCAAGTCACCGAGGCGCTGGCCGCCAAGGTCGATTTCCCGGTGCCACAGAGCATGGTGGACAGCGAGACCCAGCAGGTGCTCCGCCAGTTCATCGAGGAAAACATGCGCCGCGGCGCGACCGAGGACGCATTCGAGAAGGACAAGAAGCAGCTGGTCGAGGGCGCCCAGAAGGCCGCCACGACCCGCGTGAAACTGCAGCTGATCCTCGCCCGCGTCGCCGAGGAGGAGAAACTCTCGGTGACCGAGCGCGACATCGACGCCTTCATCTACCGCGAGGCCGCCCGCTCGAACCAGAAGCCCGACAAGCTCGCCAAGGACCTCGGCCGCGACCGCGAGCAGCTCCGCGCCGCCCAGCAATCCATCCTTTTCGACAAGGCGGTTGATTTTCTGGTCTCCAAGGCTACGGTGACGACGACCGCACCGAAGCCCGCCTGAGAACCATTCCATCGTGAGCTATTACGTCCCCATCGTCCTTGAAAACACCGGCCGCGGCGAGCGGTCGATGGACATCTATTCGCGCCTGCTGAAGGACCGCATCATCTTCATTGGCACCCCGATCGATGACATGGTGGCGAACCTCGTGATCGCCCAGCTGCTCTACCTCCAGATGGAGGACGCGAAGAAGGACATCTTCCTCTATATCAATTCACCCGGCGGCGTGGTGACGGGCGGGATGGCGATCTACGACACGATGAATTTCCTGCAGTGCGACATCCAGACGTACTGCATCGG
This sequence comes from uncultured Opitutia bacterium, assembly GCA_903925425.1. Lineage (GTDB taxonomy): Bacteria > Verrucomicrobiota > Verrucomicrobiia > Opitutales > Opitutaceae > CAIYFD01. The sequence continues at coordinate 4,578 of CAIYFD010000208.1, forward strand.
CATGGCGGCCAGCATGAGCACGGTGCTGCTCGCTGCCGGCACGAAGGGCAAGCGTTTCGCCCTGCCTAATGGCCGGGTCATGATTCACCAGCCCTCGGGTGGCGCGGGCGGCCAGACGGCCGACATCGCGATCGCGGCGCGGGAGATCATCCGCTGGCGCCAGACCCTGAACAACGTACTTTCGAAGCACACGGGCAAGTCGGCGGAGCAGATCGAGAAGGACTCGGACCGCGACTACTACATGAGCGCGCACGAGGCCAAGGCCTACGGGATCCTCGACCACGTGGTGGAATCGACTCGCGAGGCGCAGTCGCTGGTCGTGCCGAGCGCGGCCTGAGCGTTGCCCGCGCCGCTGGCCGGGTAACCCCGCCCGCCCGGCGGCATTCTCCAGCCTCGACAGTTCGGGGCCCTCTTCGCAGCCTCCGTCACTCGCCATGGCCAAATCCTCGCGCATGACCCTGTGCTCTTTCTGCGGCAAGTCGCAGGCGGAGGTGAAGAAGATCATTGCCGGGCCGGGCGTGTACATTTGCGACTCCTGCGTCAACGTCTGCAAGACGATCATCGACCGCGAGGCGAAGCAGCCGGCGGTCGACGCGAAGCCGGCGATCCGCCTGACCAAGCCCGCCGAGATCAAGCGTACGCTCGACGAGCACGTCATCGGTCAGGACCACGCCAAGAAGGTCCTTTCGGTTGCGGTCTACAACCATTACAAGCGGCTGATGTTCGACACCGCGCAGTCCTCGCGGAATCCGGCGGCAATCACGCCCGAGTTCAACGACGTCGAGGTGGAGAAGAGCAACATCCTGCTGTTGGGCCCGACGGGCTCCGGCAAGACACTCCTCGCCCGCACCCTGGCCCGCATTCTTGACGTGCCCTTCGCCATTTCCGACGCGACCACGCTGACCGAGGCCGGCTACGTCGGCGAGGATGTCGAGAACGTGGTCCTCCGGCTGCTCCAGGCCGCGAACTACGACGTGAAGAAGGCCGAGTGCGGCATCATCTACATCGATGAAATCGACAAGATCGGCCGCAAGACGGAGAATGTTTCCATCACCCGCGATGTTTCCGGCGAGGGCGTGCAGCAGGCGCTGCTCAAGATTCTCGAGGGCACGGTCTGCAACGTGCCGCCCCAGGGCGGCCGCAAGCACCCGAACCAGGAGTACGTGCAGATCAATACGGCCAATATCCTCTTCATCTGTGGCGGCGCGTTTGTCGGGCTTGACGCGATCGTGCAGCGTCGGATGGGCCGCCGGAGCCTCGGTTTCGCGTCGATCAAATCCCAGAAGGATGAGGAACTGTCGCCCGAGGAATTGATGCGCGGCCTCGCCCCGGAGGACTTGATTCGTTTCGGCATGATCCCGGAGTTCATCGGGCGCCTCCCGGTGGTCTCGGTGCTCAACCATCTCGCGGTGGCCGACCTGGAGAAAATCCTCCTCAAGACCAAGAACGCGATGGTCAAGCAGTACTCCAAGCTTTTCGCGATGGACGGCGTGCGGCTGCGCTTCACCTCCGACGCGGTCAAGGCGATCGCCCTGAAGGCAATCGAGCTCAAGACCGGCGCGCGCGCGCTCCGCTCGATCATGGAAAAGATCATGCTCGAGGTGATGTACGAGCTCCCGCAGCGCGAGGACGTCACCGAGGTGATCATCGACGCGGGGGTGGTTGCCGGCAAGCGCCGCCCGACCCTGCGCACCGCCGGCAAGGCCGAGTCCGCGAAAGACGCGGCCTGAGTCCCGTTCGCGCGGGTTTGTCGGTAGGGCTGACTCGTTGAGTCAGCCGCGATGATCCTGATCCGTTTTGGCCCGCAGCGGACGGAAGGATTGGGTTCGGATCTCTGCGCGCTCTGCGTGAAACTTCAGGTTCAGCGTGCCGCCGCGCCCAGCTGCTGCAGGGCCGCCCGGGAACGCTGGTAGTCGGGATGCTGCCGCAGGACTTCCTGAAGCTCGCGGATGCCCTCGGCGGTCCGGCCGGAGAGGGCCAGGGCGATGCCGTAATTGTGCCGGATCTCGGCATCGGTGGGTTCAAGGCGGACGGCCTCGCGGTACTGCTCGACGGCCTCGGTGGCTTTTCCTCCCCGGAGAAGCACGTTGCCCAGGTTGTAGCGGACCTTGATGCGGTCGGGTTCGAGCCGCAGTGCCTCGCGCATTTCCGTTTCGGCCTCCGGCCCGCGACCCATCAGGTCGAGGACATTGCCGAGGTTGCTGTGGGTGGCGGCGTTTTCCGGGTGCAGGCGCAGGGCGGTTTGCAGCGCGGCCAGTCCCTCCGCCGGCCGGCCCGCGCGGGCCAGGGCGTTGCCGAGATTGTTGAGCGCGCGGACATTCGCCGGCCGACGGGCCACGGTGGCGCTGTGGATGGACACTTCGCTGCGGTAATCCCCGTTGCGCACGACCGAGCGGACACCGAGCCCGAGGGCCAGGGCGAGGCAGACGAAGAGTGCCCGCCGGCCGAGCCAGGCGTGCAGTGTCGCCACGACGGCTACCACGATAGCGGCGAGGGGCAGGTACATCCGGTGCTCGGCGATCGGCTGGCTCACGAGCGGCACCACGCTGGAACTCGGAGCGAGGATGATGAGGAACCACGCCCCGAGGAAACCGATGACCGGCCGACGCCCGAGGGCCCAGGCCGTGCCGCCCACCAGGGCGAGCACCGCCAGCCCCTGTGGGATCACTTGGGTGGCGTGCTCGATGATGTCCGTGCCGTAGTCGACCACGAGGTTTTGCGGCCAGACGGCGAGCCACAGGTAGGTCGTGATCGCCTCGCATTGCGTGAGAGCGTAGGACCACGGCGTCACACCCAGCCCGAAGCCCGCGGCCGTCCCACGTGTGCCGCCCGAGCCGAGCACGAGGAAGCCGAGCAGCACCCAGGTGGCGGCGAGGCCGGCATAAAGAGATTTCCTGCGTCGCCAGGCTTCAGCCCATGAACCGGCGATAAAGGTGCGATCAAGCAGGAAGACCAGCACTGGGGCCGTGACCATCGCTTCCTTCGTCGCCATGCCGGCGAGTGCGGCGCCTACCGCCACGGCGTACCAGCGACCGGGCCGCAGCGACGCCATGCCGCGCACCGCGGCATAAAGGCAGAGCAGGTAGAAAAGGGAGAACAGCGATTCCGTGCGCTGCATGACGCTCGTGACCGACTCGGTCTGCAGCGGATGCACCAGCCACAGGGTCGCGACCGCGAGGGCCCAGCCCGTCGCCGGCGCGGCGGGCATCGGCTCGCGGCCCGCCGGTTCCCAGCCGGTGAGCACCCGGCGCACGAGGCCAAACAGCGTCAGGCCGGCGAGCACATGAATGAGGAGGTTGGCGACGTGGTAACCGCGCACGGCCGTGCCGCCGATGGCGTAGTTGAGTGCGAACGAGAGATTGATCAGGGGCCGTCCGCTCACGCCGCTGCCGCCCGCGGGGGGCAAGAGCACGTCGCCCAGCGCGCCCACGTGGCGGATCGTGGGGTTCTCCACGATCGCGGTGATGTCATCGAAGAAGAACGGCACGTCCAGGCTGTTGGCGTACACGGCGAGCCCCGCCAGCCCGAGGACGGCGGCCGCCACCAGCGTGTTCCGCCCGGAAAAGACGGGCGCGGAAGAGGCGGGGCGGGGCATGCGAGAAAAACGCCCGCAAGGGGCCGGCGGTGCAACGCGGAAAAGGCGGCGGGCCGCCCCCGTCAAGTACCTGCGATCCTTCGATCCATCGCGGCCGGCTCGTCGAGCCAGCCCTACCTTGTTACCAATGCGCGTAGTCGCCCTGCTCGAGCCCGAGGGCGAATTCGACCAGCAGCTTCACGCAGCTCTCCGCATCGGCGAGATCGATCATTTCGCTCGGCGTGTGCATGTAGCGCAGGGGCACGCTCACCAGTCCGGTCGCGACGCCGCCGCGGCCCATCTGGATGGCGCGGGCGTCCGTGCCCGTGGGCCCAGGCACGCCCTGGATCTGGTATTTGAGTTTCAGTTTGCACGCGGCCTGCACGAGGCGCTCGTGGACCTTGGGATTGATGTTGGCGCCCCGGCAGATGACCGGGCCGCCGCCGAGGACGATCTCGCCGAACTTACGGTTGTCGCAGTCGGGATGATCCGTGGCGTGGGTGACGTCCACCGCGATGGCGAGGTGGGGGTTCACCGCGTATACGGCGGTGGTGGCGCCGCGGACGCCGATCTCCTCCTGGGAGGAGGCGACGCTGACGACCTTGGCGGCGAGTTTCTTCCTTTCCTTCGCGAGGCGGATGAGGGTCTCGCCGACGATGTAGGCGCCGACCTTGTTGTCGAAAGCGCGGGCGGTGGCGACGGTGCCGTGGACGAGGGCGAACTCGTGGTCGTAGGTGGCGGCATCGCCGATGGCGATGCGCCCGAGGGCCTCTTTTTTCGATTTCGCGCCGATATCGATCCAGATCTCGTGCCGCTTTGGGACGCGCTTGCGGTCCTCGTCGTCCATCAGGTGCACCGCGCGCTTGCCGGTCACGCCGACAACGGGGCCTTGGGCGGACTGGATGACAACGCGGCGGCCGGAAATGACGCTGAGGTCGTGGCCGCCAATCGTGTTGAAGTACACGAAGCCGTCCTTGTTGACGTAGGTGACCATCAGCCCGAGTTCGTCCATGTGTCCGGAGAGCATGAGGACCGGGTCACCAGCGGGATTGAGGGTGGCGAGGCGGTTGCCGAGCGCGTCCTTGGCGTAGGCATCGGCGGAAAGCTGCACATGCCGGTCGAAAACAGCCTGGGCCTGGGTTTCGTAGCCCGAGGGGGAGCGTGCGGCGAGCAGCTCGGTGAGGAAAGCGGGGACGGCTGGGGTGGGCATGACCGGAAACGAAACGCCCAACGCCCAACGTTCAACGCTGAACGCTCAAGTACAGGCCGACCAGACGGGCGCTTTTCCGGTTACTTGAGCGTTGAGAGTTGAACGTTGCGCGTTGAGCGTTTTCCGACCCTGCCGTCGGCTCCCCTGCGACTCCGTTCCCCTTTTACCCCGTTTCATGCCGTCTCCGACCCCGCCCAGTCCTCTCTCCCGCCACTACAAGTGGACGGTCGTCGGCATGCTCTGGTTCATCTGTTTCTTCAACTATGCCGACCGGCAGAT
>CAIYFD010000209.1 GCA_903925425.1 uncultured Opitutia bacterium
GACCTCTATGTGGACTATTACCTCCACGTGGCGGGCCAGAACCTCAAGGTGCAGCCGGAGCACGACGAGTTGTTCAAGCAGGCCCTGGCGGGATTCGTCCTCCACTGCGCCTCGCGGCCGTGGAACGAGCTGCTGGCGTGGACGATCAACTTCCAGGCGCCGCTCGTGAACGTCTTCCTGACCGGCGACAACGGCACCGGCGCGATCACCGGCCGGGTCTTCACGGAAAACGTGCGCGCGCTGCCGGAGAACATCTTCTACTCGGACGTCGTGCGCGGCGCCGAGCCGAAGCGGCGCAGTGCGGTGACCTTCACCGGGGCGGATCCGCTCGCCGCGGCCGAGAAGTTCTACGCGCAGAGCGAGCAACGTCTGGCGCGGATCTTTGCCCTACCCGACGAGGACTATGTCATGCTGGTCGAGCATCCCGACTGCGACCGGGCCTGGCTGGAGTCAATCGACGCCGCGGCCGTGGCCAAACTCGACGAGACCGAGACGCTCTCGCTGCTGGAGCGGCGCGTCCAACGCTGGCACTGCGGCTGCAACGAACGCCGCATGCTCGAGGTGCTGGCCCCGACGATGCGGCAGGACCCCGAAGAGCTCTTTGGCCCCGACCAGAAGATCGAGATCCGCTGCCCCCGCTGCGGCGCCCGCTACGCCATCACCCGCGAGGCGATGGAAGCCTTCGTGGCGGAATCGAAGAGCTGAGCTGATTTACCGCCAACCGACACGTAGATGGCAGGCTTGGAGTCCGTGCCATCCGTGTTACCGGGCGAAGCGACAGAGCCCGCAATCCGTGGTTCAAAACGGATCGAAAAGACCCCGGCTGACAACCTACGGACGGTCGTCAGGAACTGGCCGACTTTGAGCGGCTGGCCTCGCGGCGGTGCTGGACCATCTCATCGGTTTTCCGGTCCACCCAGCGGATCAGGGCGCAGGGCTTCGGGCTGACGAATTCCGTTTCCGTCCACTCGGAGCCGTCGACGTAAAGGGACTTGGGTAGGAGGAATGTGCCGAACACCCAGTCGGCGACGGGTAGGGTGAAGAACCCGGAGATGGCCTCGTTGCAGTCGATCACGGCGTGGTGGCGCAGGTGGAAGCTGTAGACCTTGCGCCAGAACCAGCCCATGTGCTTGTGCTCGATGAGCGGGGCCCAGCGCTCAAAGGCCCAGTGCTCAATGGCGTGGAACACCTCATAGAGCGTGAGCGAGAAGGCGGTGGCGATGAAGCCGCCGAGGAACCATGGCAGTCCGGGCGCGATCCAGTGCAGGACGATCAGGAGGGGTGACAGGGCTGCCCCGAAAACCGCGAGCGTGTACCAGGGGAAGAATGAGGCCTCGCCCTGCTCGGGCTCCGTCACCGGATAGATGTTCTCAACGTACGGGACTTCCCGGCCGGTGGAGGTGCGCCGGCGCCCGATCCGGGTAAGGGAGTGATGCAGGGTGTGCTGACGGTAAAAGCGGCTCAGGAAACTCGCGACCGGCTTGTGCAGCACGTAGCGGTGAAAGCCGTATTCGACGAAGCAGTTAAACATCGAGATCGCGAGGAAGACGGCGGCGAAGCGCGGCACGGTCGTCGCAATCTGGACGTGCCAGACGGCTGCCGGCGCGAGGAGCCAGACAATGGCGGTGAGGCCGGCAAGCGAGACAGCGACGGTAAAAAGGAAGAGGGGCAGGGAGAACTGCTCCTCCACGCGGGGCTTGGCTGATTCGGACATGGGGGGCGATCCTTCGGAAGATTACCGACAAGACAACCGTGGATCTCGGGAAAAATTGCGCAGATTTTGAACACATTTCCGCGGTGCTCGTTGGGGAAAAACAATCCGCCCGGCGAGGGCGCCCGGCGCTACCGCGATCTATCCATCGCGGCGGAAGGCCGCATTTGCCGTTCAGGCCGACTGGCCCAGCGGCGGCATCGGCACATCGAGCGCGGCGGCGATGGCGCGGAGGAGTTCGGCCTCGGTCGTGGCGATCGCGCCGTCGGCGGCAACCGCGTGGGCGGCAGCGGTCAGCAGGCGCAGCTTGATGGGGCCGCTCGCGGTGGCGAGCCGGTCGAGCGCGGCATCGAGGTGGTCGAGCCCGCATTGGTCCAGGGGGAGGAGCGCGAGATGGCCGTCGAGCAGCCGGAGCTGGGCGGCCCCGTCGGCGAATGACTCTTCGGCGCCATCGGTCGGATGCGAGGTGCGGGCCAGCACGGACAGGACGAGGCTGATCTCCGCCGCGACGGCGTTGAAGGAATAGATCTGGCTCACCTGAGCGGCGGGTTTCCCGCCGAGCGCGAGATTGCGGAGGAGGAGCTTTTGCAAAGCGAATTCGAAGACGGAGACCCGGCCGTCGGCGTAAACGAGTTCGTCGAGCGTCGTGAAAAATGTGTCGAGCGCTTCGGGCTCCAACTGGCGCAGGGCCGGCAGCGCCAATTGCAGCAGGGGCATCTTCTGGTCGGTTTTGAGCGGTCCAAGCGCGGGGGCGAGGGCGGCGAGTGCCGCGGCGGATGCGGCACCGGCGTGCTGGGCGACGAGCGCATGCTGGCGCTCGCGGACCGTGGCATCGGGGTCGAGCAGCAGGCCGTAGAGGAGGATGGGCGCGGCCTGGGTCTGGCGGGCCGCTTCAAGCAGGTCAGAGGGAAGCCCGGCGAGGAGATCCTGGGCGTTGGCGACCGTTTCCGGGGAGAGTGTGCCGATGGCCTGGACCGCCAGAGCCGGGGTGGAGCGGGAAAGAGCGCCGGGGGCGAAGCCGGCGATGTTGCGCGGTTTTCCGGCGCGGCCCCAAGGCTCATGCGCCACATCGACGACCTCGGGTGGCTCGAAGAGTTTGCCGTCGAATTGCGGATCGATCGCGCGGATGCGCTCGTCGAGCGGCGGGTGCGTGGCCCAAGCGCCACCGAACATCGACTCGAAACCCTGGGCAAAAAAGAAATGGCCGATCTCGGTGCTCTTTTTGGAATGGATGGAGGAACCGAGCGCGTAACCGCCGATTTTTTTCAGCGCGCCGGTCAGGGCTCCGGGATTGCGGGTGAACTGCACGCTGGAGGCATCGGCGAGAAATTCTCGCTGCCGGGAAGCCGCGGCCTGGATGAGCCGACCGAAGAAATAGCCGACATAGCCGATGATCATCAGCGCCACGCCGACGGCGAGGACCAGGGCGACCCCGCCGCCCTTGTTCTTGTCGCCGCCGTCCCGGATCCGCCCGCGGCCGACGGTCTGGAGCACGATCCGGCCGGTGAGGCCGATGACGAGGATGCCGAAGAGGATCGCGGTCAGCTTCATGTTGAGCCGCATGTCGCCGTTGAGGATGTGGCTGAACTCGTGGCCGATCACGCCCTGCAGTTCGTCGCGGGTGAGTTTTTCGAGGGTGCCGCGGGTGACGGCGACGACGGCGTCGGCGGTGGTGAGCCCGGCGGCGAAGGCGTTGATGGCGGGTTCGTCGTCGAGAATGTAGACGGCCGGCATCGTCAGCCCGGAGGCGATGGCCATCTCCTCGACGACGTTCAGGAGCCGGCGCTCATGGAGGTCGGTGGTGTGCGAATCCACGCGGCGGCCGCCGACACTCTCGGCGACGTCGGAGCCGCCCGCGCTGAACTGCGACCACTTGCTGAGCGAGGCGAGGCCGACGACGAGGGCGGTGCCGAGGGCGACGGCCAAGAAAAGCCCCGGCTGCCAGAGGACGAGCCGCCCGCTGGCCTTGGCGAGGAGCAGCAGCGCGGCGCCATAGCCGGCGAAGACCGTGCCCACGACCGCGAGGACGAAGAGGGCGACAAGCCGCGACGTGCGTTTTTTAGCCCGGGCCTGGGCCTCGAAGAAATCCATGGCGGCGGAAAGCGAGTTGGCCGGTAGCCGGGCGGGAAGCGCCCGGCTCAGCTCGCGGGCTCGACCTGCACGGCGGTGCCGTAGCAGAGAACCTCGGTGACGCCGGCGGCGACTTCCGTCGCATCATAGCGCAGGCCGATGATGGCGTTGGCGCCGAGCGCGGCCGCGTGCTGGCACAGGCGTTCGAACGCGTCCTGGCGGGCCCGCTCGCAGAGTTCGGTGTAGAGGGTGATGTCACCCCCGAAGATCGTCTGGAGGCCGGCCCCGATGTTGCCGATGATCGAGCGGGAGCGGACCACCAGCCCGCGCACGGTGCCGAATTCCCTGACCACGCGGAAGCCGGTCAGGGTGAATGCGGTGGTGTTTTGCATGGGGAAGCGGAGCCGGGCCGATGTTACTTCACCAACCGCAGCGTCAGCGGATAGCGGAAGCACGCGTTGTCCGACGCCTTGATCGCGGCGATGATCGAGCAGACCAGGAGCAAACCATAGAGCGCCAGGCCGAGCACGATGCCGACGCCAAACAGGAAGATGAGCGGAATGGCGCAGAGGCTGTAGATCAGGATGGAGAGGTGGAAGTTCAGGGCCTCACGGGCGTTCTCGCGGACGTAGGCCGAGTCGTCCTTCATCGCGAGGAAGACCACGAGCGGGATGAGGATGAAGCCGATGCCGAGGAACGTGGAGAGGTGGCTGAAGATGGCCCAGATCTTGTCGTTGCCACGGGGGAGCGGGGTGGCGGTGGCCGGGGTGGCGGTGAATTCGTTCAAGGCAGGGGCCTCAGTTGAAGCTGACCTTCGGTGCGTTGCGCTCGGTGGCGTCGTCGATCTGGAAGAGCTGGGCGGCGGTGAAGCCGAACATGCCGGAGAAGACGACATTGGGGAAGGTCTCCCGGGTCGTGTTGTAGGTCATGACGCTGTCGTTGTAGGACTGCCGGGCGAAGGAGATTTTGTTCTCGGTCGAGGTGAGCTCCTCGGTGAGCTGCATCATGTTCTGGTTGGCCTTGAGGTCCGGGTACTGCTCCGAGACGACCATGAGGCGGCTGAGGGCGCCGGTGAGGCCGGACTCGGCGGAGACAAGGTTCTTCATCGCGGCGGCATCGGCCGGGTTGGCGGCGGCGCCCTGTGAAGCGGTGTAGGCGACGTTGCGGGCCTTGATGACGGCCTCGAGGGTCTCACGCTCGTGCTTGAGGTAGCCCTTGGCGGTCTCGACGAGGTTGGGAATGAGGTCGTAGCGGCGCTTCAGCTGGACGTCGATCTGGGCGAAAGCATTCTTGAAGCGGTTGCGGAGGGCGACGAGGGCATTGTAGATGCCGGCAACCCAAGCGCCGGCGGCGAGGATGATCAGGATCAGGACTCCGAGGACAATCAAGGTGGTGTTCATGGCGATTGAGGTTGGGCGAACTGCCGGCGATCCTGCAACGGGAACAAAAGTCCGCGAGGCAGAACTGTGTACAACGCGGTTGATTGTTTTCCAACCCCGCCGCACTTTTTTTCGTCCGCATGCGCCCAACATTTTCCCTGCTAATTCTCACGCTGGCCGTCGCCGCGTGCCCCCTCGGTGCGCAGGAGGACCTGATCCGGATCGCACCGCTCATGCCGGGGCAGGCGCCGGCGAACCCGGGCGTGCTGGCGAACAAGATCAACGCCGCCCGAAACGCCCAGGAGCTCGGACTGGCGGCGACGGCGATTCCCCTTTATCGGGACGCCCTGGCACTCGTGCAGGCTCCGGCGGAGCGCCAGCGTCTGACCATGGCCCTGACCACGGCGCTGCTCGACAACGGTGATGTGGGCGAGGCGGAGCAGGCACTGAACTCCCTCGCACCGCCCTACGACAGCGCGTGGAATCTCCGCGCCGGCCTGGTCCAGGCTCAAAAGCGCACGGGGGCGAGCATGGCGCTTGCCGGCGGCCACCTGACTGCAATCAAACGCGAGGAACTGACCCCGGAGGACGTGGGCTGGTGGTTTTTCCTGCAGGGCCGGATCGCGGATGCGTCGGGTGATTCCGCGCGGGCGCAGAATTTTTATGATCAGGCGGTGACCGCCGCCAAGTCGGCTGTGCAGCGCCTCCGCTTCCAGCTTTCGCGTCAGGAAGTGTTCGTGCGCATCGGGCTGATCACCGATGCCGATGTTGAGCAGCTGCGGAAGAACGCGGCAGACCAGCGCGGCACCCAGCTCGGGATCGAAACCAACATCACCTACGCGGTATACCTGAGTGCGGCGAACCGGCGCGACACAGCGACGGCGGTCAACGTCCTGCAGGATCAACTCACAACCCTGCAGCCGTTCCAGCAGGCGATGCGCGACCGGACCCTGCTGATGCTGGGCCTGATTGCGACGACCAAGGCCGATTCCGGAAGGAAGGCGCTCCTGCAGTTGTTGGAAAGCGGCTCGACGACGGATTTCCAGCGGATGGCGCTGTTGCTGCTGGCCAATGAGCCGCTGGCAACGGAGTTCCGGCAGCGCCTGGATGTCCTGATCAACCGCGTGGAACCGCACCCGATTCTCGAGGACCTCCTGATGAAGCGCGCGCAGTTCGCGGCCGCGGAGAAGACCAAGGACGGTTACACGCGGGCGGACAAGGATGTGACGGATCTGCTGGCGAAATTCCCGGGGTCTTCCGAGCTCAAGGCCCCGGCGCTGGCCCTGCGGGCTTCCATGGAGTGGGAGCAGAAGAGGTATCTCGGCGCGGCGAGTGTGGCGGCGGAGGCGCAAGCGGCCGCGGCCGATCCGGCGGCCCGGGCCCGGCTTGGACTGCTGGCGGCGGAGGCGTATTTCCGGGCCGCGAGAAACCCGGCGGATTACCGCCGCGCCGCGACCGCTTACGACACGGTGCTGCGCGAGCGGCCGGTGGATGTGCCGGCGGGTGATCTGCTTTTCCAGCGCTTGCAGGCCGAGGTCGAGGCCACCGATTTTTCCGTCGCGAAGGAGGTGGAGCAGACCACGGCGGTCCTCGACCGGCTGGCCGCGGATCCGGCGTTCGATGGCGTGAACCGCTGGCAGGCGGAATGGAATCTGGCCCGCAAGCTTCGGGCGGCCAACTTGGCCGAGACGGCTTATCGCCGGGTCAATAATCTGCTCTCCGCTCCGCCCGCGGCGGCCGTCCTGCCGCCGGAACTGCGGGCGCGCATGGCTTGGTTGCAGGCGCAGCTTTCGCTCGAGGCCGGACAACCGGAGACCACGATCCGGCTGGCGACGGCGTTGGGCGTCGCGCCGGCCAACGTCGCCCCGGCCTTGGCGGCTGAGATCCGGAGCACGACTGTTCTCCTGCAGGGCCAGGCGGAACTGGCGTTGATCAGGGAGAAGGATGCGATCGCGACCTTCGAGCGTCTGAGGCGCGAGTTTAAGGCCAGCGAGGCCGCGGCGAAATCCGTGCTGATTCAGGCCAAATACTACGAGAGCAAGGATCGTCTCAGCGAAGCCCAGGGATTGTACCGGCGCATGCCGGACGAATTTCCGAACAGCCCCTATGTGCCGCAGGCGCTCTACGACGCGGCGCTGTTGGACGAGCGCAAGGGCGACAAGAAGGAGGCCGCGAACCGGCTCGATCAGCTGGTCAAAACCTATCGGCAAAGCCCGCTGGTCTTTCCGGCGCTGCTCAAGCAGGCGGATATTTATCGGGAGCTGAAAACCTTCGGGCCGGCGTTGGATATCTACAAAAGCCTCACGGTTAACTTTCCGAATGATCCCCGGGTTTTTGATGCCGAAATGGGACTGGCCGACTGCTTTAATGCGCTGGCGACAGGCGAGGCCAGCTCGGCGGAGCTGGCGGCGGAAAGATACGAGCGCCTGCTGGATCTGGCCGATGTCCCCCTCGATCTACGGGTCGCCGCCGGCTACAAGCTGGGCCTCATCCGCCAGCAACGAGGAAAACCCGAGGAGGCGCTGAAGATTTGGTGGCAGTATGTGGTCAATGTTTTCCTGCTGGATGAAAATCAGGCGAGGAAACTTGGCAGTGCCGGTCGGATCTGGATGGGCCGGACGCTGACTTATTTTGCGGAGCTGTGCGACACCCGGAACCGGCCGGACGATGCGCGCGTGGCGCGCGAGCTGCTCGTTAAGACGGGCCTGCCCGGCAAGGAAGAGGCGGCGCGCCGGCTCGCCGCGCCGGCGACGGGGACAGGCAGCCCGTGAGGGGAAAGTGCGACCGCGTTTGACCATCGATGCCGCGCCCCTCAAACGATACGACGAATGGCAGCCATTGAATTCAGTTACCTCACGGCCGGCGGCCCCATGATCTGGGTGCTTTTCGCCATCGGCGTGATCGGCATCACCCTGACGATCGAGCGCACGCTCTACCTGCACCGCGGGCAGATCCGCGTCCGGGATTTCATCGGTGGCATCAAGAACATCCTCGCAAAACGCCGGCTGGTGGAGGCGCTGACGGTGTGCGAGGAGACGCCGGGTCCGGTGGCGGCGATCGTCAAGGCGGCGCTGCTGCACGCGGGGGACGACGCGGAAGCGATGCGGTTCCACGTGCAGGACGCGGCGGTGGTGGAGCTGCCCGCGTTGGAACGGCGGCTCGGCTTTCTCGCGGCGATCGCGCAGGTGGCGCCGTTGGTCGGCCTGCTGGGCACGGTGCTCGGAATGATCACGACCTTTGTCGCATTCCAGTCAGATTACATGAAAGCGACGGCGCTGGCGGATGGAATGTGGCAGGCGCTGATCAGCACGGCCGGCGGCCTGGCCCTCGCGATCCCGGCGCACTTGGCGTATCATTTTCTCTCGGGCCGCGTCCGGGCCATCGTGCGCGACATGGAGTGGGGGGGGAACGAGATCATGCGCTACCTGCTCACAGACTATCGGGGCATCCCGCCCGGCGGGGTGGAGGCCGAATCCGGCCAGGGAGGCAAACATGCTGAGCCGGCCTCTTGACCTCGCGTCGCGGCTGCGCCCGGCGCCGCGCAATTTTGATCATGTCTTCCTGATCAACCTCGGGCTGATCGCGCTTTTCTTCCAGGTGTTCGACTCGCCCTACGTGCTCGCCCCCGTGCTGGAGATCGGCGGCTTCGATCTGCCCGTGGCGGCCAAGGCCGGCGTGGGGGCGCCGACGCCGACCCTGAGGATAACCGTCACTGCGGGAGGATTGGGCGAACCGTCCATCTTCCTGGACAGCGGCCCCCATAATTTCACCCAGTTCAAGGCGCGACTGAAGGAGCATGCGCGGACGGTGAAGAACCCGGTGCTTTTTATGCAGGTGGATTCGCGGGTGCCGTTTGGCGACGTCATCAACATCCGGTCCGCGGCGGAGGATGCCGGATTCCAGGTGTACACGCCGGTCCAGACGCAGGCGGAGAATTCAGCAGGAAAACGTTGAGCGATGGGTGCCAACCAAAGAGAGGATCCTGTGGTTTGGGCGATCTCGATCACCGCGGCATTGGTCGTGGCGGTCGCCGTGGGTTTGCTGGTTCAGCTTCCCCGCAAACAAGCGCTGCCGAAATCGCGGCCGGGCGGCGGGTTGGGGGTGCTGCCTCTTGAAAGCAACAAGCCGCTGGCTGAGCAGGCTGAACTGCACGACCCGGTGCCTCTCTTTCTGAACGCGGGATGGAACAGCCGCCCCGCGGCTCCCTCTAGTACAGCCGGACTTGAGCCCGGGCTGGAGCTGGCCCGTTCATTCACCGGGAAGCTGGCTTATGCGGAGGATTCGGCGTCGGTTGATTTCCCGGCGCGGGTTCCGATCCCCGCCCGGCCGGCCGATGCCATCGGCCTGGGGGATCCCGAGCTGCCCTTCCTGGGCATGGGTCGGAAGGACCGGGAAATCCCCGCGCCCCCTGTACGCGCCGCCTACATCGAAGTGGTGGCTTCGGACACCGGGCAGACGGTCACATCAGTGACCGGGCCGATCCGGGACGCCAAATTGCCTACTGCCAGCGATTGGCAACCACTTGAGATGCTGGTGGTGATCGACCGCGCTGGCTTGGTGGCACCGCCGACGGTCTCCCGAACCTCCACCGTCGACGGGGTGGATGACTTCTTTCGGGTGTACGTGGAAAAGGGAATCCATCTGGGGGAAAAACTTGGGCCCGGAAGCTACGTCGTGACCATCGGCAGGTAGTTTTTTCGAAAAAGCTGAATTTGCTGTTGACGGGGAAAAATGGGGGGAGCATTTTCCGCCCTCTTTTCGTTTTTTGATCCCAGTCTTGGTCTGCCCAGATAGCTCAGTTGGCAGAGCACGTCCTTGGTAAGGACGAGGTCGCCGGTTCAAATCCGGTTCTGGGCTCCAGGTCAAAAGACAACGTCGGCGGCTTCCCGACGCTAATCCCCGAGGTCAACCTTTCATCATCACCCAAACAACCGTCTCCCATGGCTAAAGCCCAATTCGAACGCAAGAAACCGCATGTCAATGTCGGCACCATTGGTCACATTGACCATGGCAAGACGACCACGACCGCCGCGATCCTCGCCGTGCAGGCCCGCAAGGGCTTGGCTGAGGTGAAGGCCTATGCCGACATCGCCAAGGGCGGCACCGTGCGTGATGCCACCAAGACGGTTACCATCGCGGTCGCTCACGTCGAATACGAGACCGTCAAGCGCCACTACGCCCACGTCGACTGCCCGGGCCACGCGGACTTCGTCAAGAACATGATCACCGGCGCCGCCCAGATGGACGGCGCGATCCTCGTGGTTTCCGCCGCTGACGGCCCGATGCCGCAGACCAAGGAGCACGTGCTGCTCGCCCGCCAGGTTGGCGTTCCGAAGATCGTCGTGTTCCTTAACAAGGTCGACCTCATCGACGACCCCGACCTGCTCGAGCTCGTCGAAGAGGAAATCCGCGACCTCCTCACCAAGTATCAATTCGACGGCAAGAACACCAAGATCGTCCGTGGATCGGCTACCGCCGCCCTTGAGGGCAAGCCCGAGGGCGAGAAGGCCTTCGCCGAGCTGATGGATGCGATCGACAACGAGATCGCCGAGCCGGTTCGCGAGATGGACAAGCCTTTCCTGATGTCCGTTGAGGACGTCTTCTCGATCACGGGTCGCGGCACGGTCGCCACCGGTCGTATCGAGCGTGGTGTGATCAAGGTCAACGACACCATCGAGATCGTCGGCCTCAAGGACACGACCACCTCGGTCGTTACCGGTATCGAGATGTTCCGCAAGCTGCTCGATAGCGGCCAGGCGGGCGACAACGTCGGTATCCTCCTGCGCGGCATCGAAAAGGACGGCATTCAGCGCGGCCAAGTGCTCGCCGCCCCGAAGACGATCAAGCCACACAAGAAGGCCAAGGCCGAGATCTACGTCTTGTCCAAGGAAGAGGGCGGCCGTCATACGCCGTTCTTCAACGGCTATCGTCCCCAGTTCTACTTCCGCACGACCGATGTGACCGGAATCGTCAACTTGCCGACGGGTGTCGAGATGATCATGCCGGGCGACAACATCAGCGTCGATATCGACCTGATCGCGCCCATCGCGATGGAGAAGCTCCAGAAGTTCGCCATCCGCGAGGGTGGCCGCACGATCGGCTCGGGCATCATCACCGAGATCACCGAATAAGTCCTGCAACAACCGTTTAAAAACGGAGCGCCGAGGTCTCGATTCCGGGGCCTCGGCTCTCGCGTCTAAAGAAAGCAAACCACAGGGGTGTAGCTCAATTGGTAGAGTAGCGGTCTCCAAAACCGTTGGTTGGGGGTTCGATTCCCTCCGCCCCTGCCACTTTCCCTTCCCATGAAAAATCCTTTCAGCAGCGTGCGCATCTTCTTCACCGAGATTGTCGGTGAACTCCAGAAGGCGACTTGGCCGACCCGCACCGAACTGCGGAATTCCACGGTCATCGTCATTGCCGCCGCGGCCATCCTCGGGATTTTCACGAGCATCAGCGATTTTGCGCTCGTTCAGGTTGTCGACGTGCTGACTTCCTGGATGCGCGGCTAACCCCTAGACCCCATGGCCGCACAAGTCACCGCGCCCACCGGCGCCCAATGGTTCGCCCTTCACACGCTCTCCGGACAGGAGGGCAAGGTGAAGAAGTACATTGAGAAATTCAAAAAGGCCGAGGAGCTCGACGACGCTATCTTCGAGATCATGCTTCCGACCGAGGTTGTTTCCGAGGTCAAGGCTGGGAAGAAATCCACCAAGGTCCGCAAGCTCTACCCGGGCTACGTCTTCATCCAGATGTGCCTCTACGGTGAGGACGGCAAGGTGATCAACCGTCCCTGGTACTTCGTGAAGGAAGTCGCGGGGGTGATCGGTTTTGTCGGCGGCGAACATCCGGCGGCACTGCGCCAGACCGAGATCGACGAGATCAAGGCCCGCATTGAGGCCGCCAACGGCAAGGAAGTCCCGAAGGTCCAATACACGGTCGGTGAGGAAGTGAAGATCAACGACGGTCCCTTCGCCAATCTCAACGGCCGCATCGACGAGATCGATCCCGACCGCGGCAAGCTCAAGATTTCCGTTTCCATCTTCGGCCGCTTTACGCCGGTCGAGCTCGAGTACTGGCAGGTCCAGCGCGTCACTGAATAAGCCCCGCCCCGCTCCAACCCCACTTCCCACTTTTTCCCATGGCCAAGAAGATCCAAGGTTACATTCGACTCCAACTGCCAGCCGGTGCCGCCAATCCTGCGCCGCCAGTCGGTCCCGCGCTCGGCGCCCAGGGCGTAAACATCATGGCGTTCTGCAAGGAGTTCAACGCCAAGACCAAGGACCAACCCGGCATGATCCTGCCGGTCGTCATCACGGTCTTCTCGGACAAGAGCTTCACCTTCATTCTCAAGTCCCCGCCGGCGGCCGTCCTCCTCAAGAAGGCGGCGAACATCGCGAGCGGATCGGCCAAGCCGAATCAGGACAAGGTGGGCAAAGTCACCCGCAGCCAGCTCTTGGAAATCTACAAGCTCAAGGCCAAGGACATGAACGCCAAGGACGACGAGGCGGGCATCAAGATCATCGCCGGCACCGCTCGCAACATGGGCATTGAAGTCGTCGGCTAACCGACCCCCTTTTTCTCGCACAACCCAACTCAAAGCGGGAGTCCCACCCGGGACGTCTGCACCGCAGGAGTCATCAATGGTCAAACACAGCAAACGCTACCGCAGCGCCCTCAAGGTCGCTGATCTCACCAAGGAATACCCGCTGCAAGAAGCGGTCGATATCCTGGGCAAATTCCCCAAGGCGAAGTTCGACGAGACCGTCGAACTTTCCTTCCGTCTCGGCGTCGATCCCGCCGCCGGCGAGCAGATGGTGCGCGGCACCACCCCGCTCCCGAACGGCTCCGGCAAGAAAATCCGCGTAATCGTCTTCACCGACAGCCCCGAGGTCGCCCTCAAGGCGGGTGCGGACGAGGCCGGCTTGGCCGATCTCATGAAGAAAGTCAGCGATGGCTGGATGGACTTCGACGTCGCAATCGCGACGACCGAGGCCATGAAGCAGGTCCGCACGCTCGCCCGCGTGCTCGGCCCCAAGGGCCTCATGCCGAACCCGAAGTCCGGCACCGTGACCGACGACGTCGCCGCCGGCATCAAGGCCGTCAAGGCCGGCCGCGTGGAGTTCAAGATGGACAAGACCGCCAACATTGGCGTCGGCGTTGGCAAGCGCTCCTTCACCAACGACCAGATCCTGGAAAACATCCGGGCGGTCGTCGAGGCCGTGGGCAAGGCCAAGCCCGCCTCGTTCAAGGGCAGCAACTACATCAAGAGCCTCGCGATCTCATCCAGCATGAGCCCGGGCCTCGTCATCGCGTCCTCGGAATTCAGCAAATACTAAGGAGCCCGACCCATGAGAGCCGAAAAGAAATTCATCATCGCCGAGGTGGAGTCCCACCTCAAGAAGTCGGACTACGTCATCCTGACCAACTTCACCAAGATCAGCGTCGCCGACGTCGCCGAGCTCCGCTCGCGCCTCGCCCCGGAGAAGGCTGAGTTCCACGTGGTCAAGAACAGCTCGTTCCGCGTCGCGGCCAAGGCCTTGGGGCTGCCCGAGGTGGATGGGGCGCTCGCCGGCCAGACGGCCGTCGTCGTCGGGGGTAAGAATCCCGCTGGCGTCGCCAAGATCATCAAGAAGTACGTCGAGGAGAAGCAGAAGCTCGAGGTCAAGATTGGCATCTTGGACAAGAAGGTTTTCTCCGCCGCCGAACTCTCGAAGCTGGCGGACCTCCCGCCCTTCGATACGTTGCGCGCCCAGTTCCTCGGCCTGCTCACGCAGAACGCCGCGGCCTTCGTTCGCGTCCTCGACGCCAAGGTCAAGAAGGAGCAGCCCGCTGCCCCGGCCGCCTGATCCCGAACCCGTTCAATCAACCCAAACCATTTCCGGCGAAAGCCGGTTAAACACTATCCAACCGGGCAGGCTAGGGGATACGTCTCTTAAACGAGCCTCACCTTTCGAGGCCGCTAGTCCATCCAAGGAAAAAGCAACATGAGCAACATCACTGACGAACAAGGCATTGAATGGCTGAACAGCAAAACCGTTCTCCAGCTCGCTGAGCTGGTTAAGACCCTCGAGGTCAATTGGGGCGTTTCCGCCGCCGCGACCATGGCCGCCGCCGCTCCAGGCGCCGCCGCCGCTGGCGCCGCCCCCGCCGAAGAGAAGACCGAGTTCACCGTCGTCCTCGTTGAGGCCGGCGCGAACAAGATCGGCGCCATCAAGGAAGTCCGCGCCATCACCGGTCTCGGCCTCAAGGAGGCCAAGGACCTCGTTGAGGGCGCGCCAAAGCCGGTCAAGGAAGGCGTCAACAAGGCCGAGGCCGAGGATATCAAGAAGAAGCTCGAGGCCGTCGGCGCCAAGGTCGAACTCAAGTAAGACCTCTTGGCGTTTTTCGTCGCACCGCTTCCGCAGAATTCGGGACAGGCCGCGCTACCGCACGGCCTGTCCCTTGACCTTTTTCCGTTTCGTTCTTTTTCGCTGCGCTGATCCGCTCCGCGGGTCTGCGCCGTTCGCCCTGTCCGCTCCGCATCTTTTCCATCTAACCGGGTATCCCCATGGCCGACCGCACTCATACCGAACGCTCCAACTTCGGCAAACTCCGCGAAGTCATTCAGCCGCCGAACCTGATCGAAATCCAGATCACGTCGTATCTGGATTTCCTCCAGAAGGGCATCCCCGAGAAGCAGCGCAAGCCCCAGGGCCTCGAGGCCGTCTTCCGTGAGGTCTTCCCGATCGAGAGCTATGATGGCCGTCTCGTGCTCGAGTACGTCTCGTACACCCTCGGTGAACCGAAGAACTCCGAGATCGAGTGCCTCCGCGAGGGCATCACCTATTCCGTTCCGCTTTACGTGAAGCTTCGCCTCCGCGAAGAGGACTTCATCAAGGATGAGGAGATCTACATGGGCGAGATCCCGATGGTGACC
>CAIYFD010000210.1 GCA_903925425.1 uncultured Opitutia bacterium
AGGGGCCAAGGGCAGCTGCGCATAGGGCCACGACGGTGGCAGCGTCTGTAACTCAGCAGCGCCAAGCCCTCCCACGCCAAGGACAAGAAAGAATGCAGCTCCAGCGGGTTATCGAAAATTCATGGGTGCGCCACCGTGGCAATCCGGAGCCTCAGTCTCAAGGAAAAGCCTGCAGAGGTTGAGCCGGTTTCTCCGCAATGAGCGGCCCGACGCCCTCGGATTACCCCTCAGCACGTCCCACTTTGACTCAGCCCGGGCAAACCCCTTCGGCTCGGCAGCTATTTGCCGGCTTTCGAGAGAGCGCGGATCACGCCATCATAGGCGGGCTTGCGACCGTAGGCTTCGTCGAAAATCAGCGGACTGAATTGCCGGCGCCAAGAATCCGTGTCGCGCAGCCCCCAAAAAGTGACACGCGTCACGGCTTTGTGCTTTAGCAACACCTCGAAGATCTCGCTGTACCGCTTTGACAACCCTTCATGCTGCGCCGGGGTAAGCGGGGGCGTCTGGGCGGCAGGACCGCGACCACGCGCGGCTCCGGGTGCGCCGGCGGGAGGCGGACCGGCTGGCGGGGGTGTCTGGCCGCCGCCAACCGCGGCCGTAAGCGCGGCGTTGGGATCGGCAAAGGCACGGACGTCGAGTTCCGTGATATGAACCTGCACGCCGAGGGCGGCAAACAGGCCGATCGTCTCGTCGATCTTGGCAGCGGTTGGAGCGGCGAAGTTATAGTGCCCCTGCATGCCGACCGCGGTGATGTGCGCGCCGTTTCCTTGGAGATACTTGATCAGCTCGATGGCGTTCGCGCGCTTGAAGTCACTGGCGTCGAGATTGTAGTCGTTATAGTACAGCTCAGCAGCCGGGTCGGCTTCGTGCGCCCATTTAAACGCCATGAGAATGTATTCCCGGCCGGCGAGACGGTTGAACGGGGAACTACTGCGCAAGCCGTGAGACAGGTCCCCCTGCTGACTTTCGTTGTCGGCCAGGGCCTCGTTCACGACGTCCCAGCCCTTGACCTTGCCCTTGTAGCGGCCGACCACCGTGAAAATGTGGTCTTTCAGGCGCTGCATCAGCACGTCCTTCGTGAGCTCCGTCTGACCTGGGTCAGGCTGGCTCATCCAACCCGGCATCTGACTGTGCCAGCAAAGATTGTGGCCGATGATGAACAGGTTGTTCTTCAGGCCGAACTCGACGAACTGGTCGGCCGGTTCGAACCGGTAGCTGCTCTCATCGTTGCCGGCACGCGGGTGGATTGGCCCCATCTTCATCACATTTTCGGCCGTGATGCTGTTGAATTCGCGGACGAGAAGTTCGGCGGCCTTGGGAATCTGGCCGTTGATCTGGTCGGGGCGGATGGCGGCGCCGACCACGAAGCGGCCCTGGAACGCATCTTTCAGCGTGATCGCAGCGGGCGCCTTCGGCGCGTAGGGGACAGCCCGGACTTCAGCGACGGACGCAGGCAGCGCCGCCGGTTCGGACGGAGTCTGAGCGACGACGGAGCACAACGGTGCCAGTGTACCGGCGGACAGAAGCAGGAAACCGTGGATCAGGCGGGGTAGCGTGTTCATGGAAGGGGGTGCAGTTAAGGGGTCGGGACGCTAAACGTTAAAAGTAAAAGGCAAGTCTGAGCGGAACGGGTCCGCATTTAACAATTAGCGTCTAGGCCCCGTCGGATAGCCGCCGCCGTTAATCGGCGGTCTCGACCACGTTCTCACCGGTGAGCTCGTAGATCGCCACGATGTACCCGTGCGAGTCGAAGGTGGTGTTTACCTTGAAAACGCCGGCAACCTTCACGACACGTTCAAAGATCGCAGCGGTCCCCTTGGCCATCTTCACCATCACAAAATGATTCAGCGCGGGGCTGATCCCGAAGCAGCAGGAGTTCATGTCACGGACGAGCAGGAATTCGACGACCAGCCCCTTGTCCATCTTGAGCGGGACCATGTACCCGGTCACATCCACCTTCCGACCGTTCCAAGACCTGACGACCGCGGGGATGCCGCCGTCGACGGAGGCCTGGGGGACGCGGCCGGTGGCCGGGCGGTCCACGACGCGGAATTCGTAGCCGGCCAAGCGGTCAAAACCGAGCTGCAAGTAACCCTTCACCACGGGCGGCGGCGGCATGTCCGTCACGTGGATGCTCGGGACATCCGGGATGACGGCCTCGTCCTGGGCGTGGGCCACCGCCGAGCCGAAAAACGCGCCTCCACAGGCCAGGAGCACGGCAAGACGGGCGATGGAATTCATGCACCCCCTTCCTAGGCGGTCGCACGGGAGCGGTCAAGGGGGCGGGACGCTAAACGCTAAAAATGAAAGGCTAGTCTGGGCGGAACGGTCGGCTTTAAACAATTAGCGCCCCGACCCCGTCAGATCTTTCCCGTCAGATCTCTTCGATCCCTCGGCCTCGGCCTGACGCTGCGCTGCGGCCATGTTGTCGACTAAGTTCGGGTAGCGGCGGCCCGCCTTCCGGGCGCGCTCCTTCGCCCAAGCGATGCTCTCCGGTGTGAGCTTGCGGGCGGACTCAGGGCGCCCAGACGGATTTTTCCAGGGAGGCAGAACCATGGTCCGAAGCCTACGGTCGGAGAGCGCTCTCGCAAGATTCGATCCAGCCCGCCCAGCCCAAGCGCCCGGAAAAGCACCCCAAGGTTCAGCCGAGATTCGTGGAAACGCGGCCGGCTGCCTCAAGAATGCCGCGGGATTTTCCGCGTAATTCCATATTTCTCGACCTGACCCCTTACGGCTCGGCCACGGCAACAGCCGCGGAGACCGCGGCCCGGTCTTGGCGAACGGAGTTCCGGGAAACGGGCAAGCAGGGTTGACCGGACGAAGCAGGCTGGACCGGAGCTTGGTCGGGGCCTGGCCGCTGAGGGGCGCGGTGGGTGGAAATGAAATGGGCTGAGGATTGGCGATCCTCAGCCCATGAGCTAATCGCGGCGGGGTCGTCGACCCAGCCCTACTCTCGAACCCTTACTGGCAGGCCTCACACTCTTCGCCATTCCGCATGGCCTCGATGGAGCATGCCGTCTTCTCCGCTGCTGAATATTCTTTCTTCCCAGCACGGGCCGCCGGGATATCGGCCCCTACCCCGGCTGCGGAGTCGAACGGAGGATTGGTGGGCAACGGCGCATGCGTGCCGCCGGTGTCGCCGGAGTTTTGGCCGCCGGAGGAGCCCTCGTTGACGGCGCCGCGCATTTCTTTTTTCACGCCGACCGTGGCCTTCTCGATGTTCGAGGCGCCGAGGGACCGGAGGTAGTACGTGGTCTTGAGGCCGGCGTGCCACGCATGACGGTACATGTGGGACAGGGTCTTCAGGTCCGGGGTCTTGATCCAGAGGTTCACGGACTGGGCCTGGTCGATCCACTTCTGGCGGCGGGCGGCGGCGTCCACGATCCACTTGGGGTCGATGTCGAAGGCGGTGAGGTACTTGGCCTTCAGGTCGGCTGGGACGGTCTCGATGTCCTTCAGCTCGCCGTCGAAGTACTTCAAGTTGTCGATCATCTCCTGATTCCAGAGGCCGCGCGCCTTGAGGTCCTTCACGAGGAAGGGATTCAGGACGATGAACTCGCCGGAGAGGTTGGATTTGACGAAGAGGTTCTTGTAGGTCGGCTCGATGCAGGGGCTCGTGGCCGTGATGTTCGAAATCGTCGCGGTGGGCGCGATCGCGAGCACGTTGCTGTTGCGCATGCCCTGGGCTGCGATCTTGGCGCGGACCGGGGTCCAGTCCATGCGGCCGCCGCGGGGAACCTCGACGGGGATGCCACGCTCCTGCTCGAGGAGGTCGAGGGTGTCCTGCGGCAGGAGGCCGCGGTCCCACTTTGAGCCCTTGTAGCTGGAGTACGGGGCGCGCTCGGCCGCGAGGTCGGAGCTGGCCTCGTAGGCGTAGTAGGCGATGGCCTCCATGGCCTCGTCGTTGAACTCAACGGCCTCGGGCGACGCGAACGCGTGGCCGCGGAGGTAGAGCGAGTGCGCGAGACCCATCACGCCGAGCCCGATCGGGCGGTGGCGGCGGTTGGAGGTCTCGGCGGCCTTCGTCGGGTAGAAGTTGATGTCGATGACGTTGTCGAGCGCGCGGACCGCCATGCGGATGGTCTCGCGGAGCTTCTTGTGGTCGAGCTCGCCGGTGGGCAGGAGATGGGTCTCCAAGATGACAGAGCCGAGGTTACAAACGGCGGTCTCGTCCTTGGAGGTGTTGAGCGTGATCTCGGTGCAGAGATTCGACGAGTGGATGACGCCGACGTGGTCCTGCGGGGAGCGGACGTTGCAGGCATCCTTGAAGGTGATCCACGGGTGGCCGGTCTCGAAGAGCATCGAGAGCATTTTCTTCCAGAGCTCGAGGGCCTCGACTTTCTGGCCCTGGATTTTGCCGTCCTCGGCCATCTGCTCGTACTCGAGGTAGCGGGTCTCGAACTTCTGGCCGTAGAGCTCGTGGAGGTCGGGAGTCTGATTGGAGCGGAAGAGGGTCCAGGAGCCGCGGGCCTCCATGCGCTTCATGAAGAGGTCGGGAATCCAGTTCGCCGTGTTCATGTCGTGCGTGCGGCGGCGGTCGTCGCCGGTGTTCTTCCGCAGCTCGAGGAACTCGAAGATGTCATTGTGCCAGGTCTCGAGGTAGGCGCAGCCGGAACCCTTGCGCTTGCCGCCCTGATTGACGGCGACGAGCTGGTCGTTGTGGAGCTTCAGGAACGGAATGACGCCCTGCGACTCACCGTTGGTGCCGCCGATGTAGGCGCCGGTGCCGCGGACCGCGGTCCAGGAGCCGCCGAGGCCGCCCGCCCACTTGGAGAGGTAGGCGTTCTCCGCGATGCCGCGCTGGAAGATGCC
>CAIYFD010000211.1 GCA_903925425.1 uncultured Opitutia bacterium
CCTGGCTGCGCCCGCATAGGCCCTAGGGGCAACCCCAGCCCTGCGGCGGCGGAAAACTGCTAAAACCCAGGTGTGAACCCCGAAATCAATACCCCAGCATCAAAGCCTGGACGCCGAGCTTGGTGGGCTTTGTGCCTGACTTTGCTCGCCACCTTGGCCGCCCATGGCGCCGGCGTTCATGCGCAGCGCACCGCCCACCGAACCGGGAATGCCCTCGAGGAATTCAAATCCGGCCAGGCCCGCGGTGATCGCCAGGCCGCAGAGATTCTTCAGGCGGAGGCCCGCGCCGGCCCAGACCCGCCCGTCGGGCCGCGCCTCGAACGCGGACCACACCGGATGCGCCAAAGAAATCACCACCCCGTCGACGCCCTCGTCGGGCACGATCAGGTTCGAACCGCGACCGAGCAGAAAGACCCGCATGCCCCGAGCCCGGGTCTTCAACCAGACGGTCCGGAGATCGTCGACCGAGGCCGGCTCGACATATACCCGGGCCGCCCCGCCGACCCGCATCGTGGTCTTGGGCGCCAGCGGTTCCTCGCGGCGGAGCTTCGTGCCCGGCGAAAGCAACGGGGCCAGCTCCGTGACAAGTTCCTCCCAGCCCAGGACGTCCGGGCCGGCCGCAGACCGGCGAGCCAGCCAGACCCGGGCTTTCCGGTCGATGTCCCCGGCGCCCACGAACGCCACCAAGTCGCCCCGTTTCACATCGCGGTCCAGCGCCGCAAAAAATTCCTCGTCGCGCCCGGTCGCGTGGCTCACCGGCAGCGCCGGGGTCTGCACCGCCATTTCCGCCCGAAGATCGGCCGACGTGCCCCCGGCCACCGGGGCTTCCCCCGCCCCGTAGACGTCGAGCAGGCACACCCCGTCCGCCAGCGCCAACGCGGAGGCGAAGTCGGCCTTGAAC
The DNA here is from genome assembly GCA_903925425.1 of uncultured Opitutia bacterium. GTDB lineage: Bacteria > Verrucomicrobiota > Verrucomicrobiia > Opitutales > Opitutaceae > CAIYFD01. The sequence continues at coordinate 902 of CAIYFD010000211.1, forward strand.
CGGGCGGTGCGACTGAAGCGGTGCGGCTGAAAAACCACGATCAGGCGCTTGGTCCCGGACTGACCCCGCAGGCTCTCCAGCAGGGCCCGGATTTCCGCCGGGTGATGCGCATAGTCCTCGATGGCGGTGATGCCCCGGCCGGACTCGAGCACCGTCTGGCGGCGCAGCACGCCGGGATAGTGGGCGAGCAGGCGCGTTGTGATCTCCACGCCCATCAACCGGGCCGCCGCGAGCGCGGCGGTTGCGTTGGCAGCATTGAAGGCACCCGCGGCCTGCACCACCACGTCGATCGCGGGAAACGCGCCGCCCAGCCGCAGGGTCTGCGTGCCGTCAGCCTCCGCCAGCCGCTCGGCGCGGAACTCTCCGTTGCGTCCAAAGGTGCGGGCCTGCGGTGCCACCCGGGCCGAACGCGCACAGTCGTCGCTCACGAGGACCGGGCCCTTCGTGCGGGCAAAAAGCGCGGCAAAGGCCTCCTCGATCGCAGCGGGATCGCGGTAATGGTCGGGATGATCCCAGTCGAGGTTCACCGCCACGGTGATCTCCGGCGCAAACGCCTCGATGGTGCCGTCGCTTTCATCCACCTCGGCCACGATCCAGTCGCCTTCGCCGTGGGCCGCCGGCGTCGAATCGTCGCCGAAAAGCCCCCCAAGCACATGGCCCGCCGGAAAACCCGCCGCGCGCAGCGCTGTCACAAGCATCGCCGTCGTCGTGGTCTTGCCGTGCGAGCCGCACACCGCGACGAGCTTCCGGCCGCGCGTGACCTCCGCCAGCAGGGCGCCGCGCCGCACAAAGGGAATCGACCGCTGGGCCGCCGCCGCCAGCACGGGATGCCCGGCCCCCGCCGCCGAGGTGTGGACCAAAAGATCGCAGGCCTCGGGCAGCGGCTTCACCGCCACCCCCGCGCGCACCAACTGCACCCGCATCGCGCTCGTCAGCGCCTCGTCCTCGCCGCTGACCTCAAAACCGGCCTCGGCCAGATAGATCGCCAGCGGGCCCAGGCCCATGCCTCCGACGCCCAAGCAATGGATCGTGCGGACCGGGCGGGAAAACAACCGGATTGGTTTTGGCATCACGCGTCCCCTTTCAGGCCACCGCGGGCACGGCCTTGCGGCCACCGCCCACGATGACGTCCTCCAAGTCCCGGAGGAGCGAACCCAGGTTGTCTTCCTCGTCCATCCGCCGCAGGTTCGCCCGGAATGCGTCGCGCTGCCGCGAATCGCCGAGCACCCGCAGCACCACGCGCTCGAGGTCGGCCAGCGAACTCTCGGGTACCACCAAACCGCCGCCCTGCTCGGCGAAGTACGCCGCATTGGCCGCCTGATGATCGTCCGCCGCGTGCGGAAAGGGCACCAGCACTGCCGGGGTGCCGCAGCGCACCAGCTCGGCGAGCGTGCCCGCACCGGCGCGGGTGACCACGAGATCCGCCGCCGCCATCACCTCGGGAATTCGGTCCGAAAAGGAAACAAAGGTCATCCGCGTTTCGGCGCCTTCCGACTTGGCCACCGTCGCCCCATCCCAGCCCTTGTCCATGCCCGTCACGCAATAGATCTGGACTCCCGCCGCCGCAAAAGCCGTGAGCCGCTGGCGCACCCAAGCGTTGAGGGGCGCCGCTCCCTGGCTGCCGCCGAGGATGGCCAGCACCGGCCGGCCGGGATCGAGCTTGAGCGCAAGCCGCGCGGCGGTCTGGTCGCGGCGCGTCACCTCGCGGCGGACCGGCAATCCCAAGTGCCGGATGGCCTCGGGCGCGACCGAGTCTAGCTGGACGCCGGGCGGAAGATAGACCCGCCGGGCAAACCGGCCGAGCTTGCGAATCGCACGGCCAGGAACGCGGTTGGCCTCATGCAGCGCGACCGGGATGCCGAGCATCTTCCCTGCCAGCACGGCCGGAGCCGAGGTGAAGCCGCCGAAGCCGACGATAACGTCCGGACGCCAGGACCGGGCGAGTCGCAGGCAGAATAAAATGCCGAGGGGCTGCGTCACGGCGCACCACAGCAATGTCCGCGGGCTCCAGCCGAACGGGGTCCCGGGCACGGGCAGAAAGGTGAAAGCCCCGTATTTCTCGATCATCCGGGCATCCACCTTCTTGTCACTGATCAGCAGCTTGGCCTCGTGACCGCGGGCCACCAGGCCCTCCGCGAGGGCGATGCCCGGGGCGAGGTGCCCGCCGGTGCCGCCGCAGGTGATCAGAAACCGGCTCATGGCAGCGCGCGGTCAGACGCCCACGGAGCCGAGCTGCAGCCCGCGGCTCGGCAGGGTCACACGTCCCCAGGTGCGGGCGGAGTTGATCAGCACCCCGACCAGGATCCCCATGAGGAGCAGATTCGAGATGCCCGCGCTGATGAAAGGCAGCGACATGCCCTTGGTCGGCAGCAGGCCGGTCACGACACCGATATTGATGATCGACTGCAGGCAGATCAGCAGCAGCGCCCCGGAGGTGAGCAGAAACTGGAACAGGTTCGGCGCGCGGCGCAGGTGGATCATGCCGGCGATGAAGATCGTCGTGAACAGCACCACCACCGCGAGGGTGAAGCCGAGGCCGAGTTCCTCGCCAAGGACCGGGAAGATAAAGTCGGTGTGGGCCTCGGGCAGGAAATTGATCTGCTGCCGGCCCTGGCCGATCCCGACGCCATCGGCGCCGCCGACGGCGAAGGCGATCAGGGATTGGTAGAGTTGATAGGCCCCGCCGGACTTGTTGGCCTCAAGGTCCAGATAGGCCAGCAGGCGCCGGAGGCGGTTGGGATTATTGACGACGAGGGCCGCGAAGCCGGCCACGGCCAGCGCGAGCGTAGGCAGGATATAACGCCAGCGGGCGCCGGCGAGGAAGAGCAGCAACAGCCCGACCGCGAGCGTGAGCGCCGAGGTGCCGAAGTCGGGCTCCTTCACGATCAGCGCGGTGAAGAGCCCGATGATCGCCAGCGGGTAGGCATAACCGCGCTTGAACTCGGCGAGGCGCGTCTGGTTCAGCGCCAGATAATGGGCGAGGCAGAAGACCAGGCCGAACTTGGCCAGCTCGGACACCTGCAGGCGGACCGGCCCGAGCTCAAGCCATCGGCGGGCCCCGTTGACCTGCCGGCCGATCCCCGGGATCAGCACGAGCAGGAGCAGCACGACAAAACCGATCCCGATGTGCCACGCATAGCGGCGCAGGTAGTCGAGGTTCATCCGGCTCATCACCACGCACGCGGTGATCGCCAGCACGAAGCCGATGAGCTGCTTCTTCAGGTAGAAGAACGGGCCCGAAGTGCTGGGCGCGCTGGCGCTGAAGAGCACCGTGAGGCCAAGCAGGCTCAGGGTGATGGCGCAGACGACGATGACGGTAACCGGCGAGATGGCGGCGGAGCGGGCCGGAGCGGTCGACGGACGGAATTCCATGGCCGGGCTATTTGATCGAGATGGCGGGGGAATCGATGCGAATGGCGGGCGCCTGGGCCGGAGCCGCCTTCAGGCCGGCGTTGAGGTCCTGGCCTGAGCCCGGGATCTGGAGCACCGGGGCCTTGGGCGCGGCCGGCTCGGACGCGGCCTTGGCGGCGTTCGACGCGCCGGGAATCACCAGCGTGGCGCCGGCGCGGATCAGCGCAGGATTGGAGATGTTGTTCGCGGCGCCGAGTTCGCCGGTCTTCAGGCCGTACTTTTTGGCAATGATCTCAAGCGTTTCACCGGGTTGCACCACGTGCGTGACCGCGTTCTCGGACGGTTTCTGGGCCGGCGCTTCCGGTCCCATCGTCACGCCCACCGGGAGCTTCAGGTCCTGGCCGACGCGGAGGGCATCGGTCTTAAGCGCATTCAACTCGCGCAACGTCCCGGCGGTCACGCCGGCGCGCTTGGCGATGCCGGCAAGGGTTTCGTTGGTCTTGACGCGATAGGTCGGACCCGAGGGATTGGCGCCGGCCGTGGCGGCCGCGGCCGGGGCATTCTTGGCGGGGATGACGAGCTTCTGGCCAGGCCGGATCACGGCACTCGACGTCAAATTGTTGGCGCGGCTCAGCTCGGAAACCGAGATGTCGTTCTTCTTGGCAATGGTCCAGAGGCTGTCGCCGCCGCCCACGGTGTAGGTCTTGGCGGGCGTCTCCTCCTTGGCCGGAGCGGGAGTGGCCGACTCGGGTCCCGGGCGTTTCGGGCTATAGCGCTCGAGGCCGAAAACGGCCGGGGCGTCGGGGTCGAAACCGGCGGGAGCCACGCCCGGGTTGGGGCTCAGGCTGATCGCCGCGGGCATCGCGGTCAGATTGATCATCGGCGCCGCCGGCGCGGCCGGGGCCACGGCGGCGGTGTCGGCCGTCAGCGGGGCCTTCTTGGTCGAACTGCAGCCGGGGTTGGCAAAGATCAGCAGGAATGCGAGTCCGTGGAGGGCGAGCACGGCACCGAATATTTTTATGATTTTCATGGGCGAGCGAGGTTGGCGGCAGAAACGAGTATTAACGTAAAGTGGAGCTTACTCCCAAGTTATTCACAAGGGATTCAAACTGATTTCCGCGGTCCTCGTAATTGCGGAACTGATCGAAGCTGGCAAATCCGGGGCTGAGGAGGACGTGATCGCCCGGGCGAGCCGAGACTGACGCCTCGTGCACCGCCTCGGCGAGCCCGGAGCAGACCACA
>CAIYFD010000212.1 GCA_903925425.1 uncultured Opitutia bacterium
GCCCTGGCCGGCGCGGTTTACGCCGGATATAATTTCTGGCTGTACGGCGCGCCGTGGCGGACGGGTTACGGTGATGTGGCCGGCGGACTCCAGCCAGCCCTGCTGCCCTCGCATCTTGGATTCCACCTCCGGGAATCCTGGAACGTGCTCTCGCCCGTGATCGTGCTCCTCGCGGGATTCGGACTCGTGCGACCGGACCGGCGGAAACTCGGCCTGATCCTGTGGCCGCTCATCCTCGCCCTATTTTACTCCTGCTGGGACGCGGGCGGCATCGACCGTTGGTGGTGGACTCGATTCCTGATGCCGGGACATCCGCTGCTGTTCCTCCTCGCGGCGGAAGGATTCATCCGCATCCGCAGCTGGTGGACGGCGAAACTGGCCGGGGTGGTCCTGACCGCCGCGATCGCGGTGCTGCCCCTCTACTATGTGGCGTTCGGCGTGGGCCGGCGCGACCTGTGGCAACGCGATACGGGTCTGATCAATCACGAGATCGTGACCCGCGTGGCAAAGTTGGCGCCAGCCGGCAGCCTCGTCGGCACGATCGAGCACGCCAGCACCTGCCTGATCGAAACGGAGTTGGTGCCCTTCAGCCCGCTCGACGGCAGCGCCCCGCGGCTCGTGACCAAGGCCCTGGCCGAAGGCCGCCGCGTCTTCCTCCTGCTCGAACCGTGGAACGCGGACAACGAAACCGTGCGCCTCTTGCTGCAACGCCACCACGCCCGCGAAGTCGCGCGTTACCCTGAACTGTGGAACGGGCTGCCGTTGTACGAGCTCAGCGCGCCGTAAAACAGCGGGCGTGATCTAGGACGTCAGGTCAGGATTCGGGACAAGCCTAAGTCCGCATTGTCCTGAATCCCGACCTGACGTGCTCACTCTCTGGACGTGCTCACTCTCTGCGACCTGACGTGCTCACTCTCTGTTCGAGCTCAGCGCGCCGTAAAACAGCGGGCGTTTTTGCCGCTTCGCTTCAGGAACTAGAGCAGGCCTTTGTCCTCAAGCCGTCTGACGATCGCCCGAATCTTGCGGTCCGTTTCCTTCTTGGCGCAACGAGCGGCCGAAAGCGCCACAATGGTCGTACCCCAAAACATCCACGCCGCCCGGGCCAGTTCGGTGCTGTCCTTCGCAATCACGTAATAGAAGGCAGCACAGCAGCAGGCGGTCCCGTATGTCGGCAGAAAGTCCCTGAAGGTAATGGGCTCCTCGTCGCGAAGGCTCCGGCGGTCTTTCACCTCGGCGAGGACGCTGGCGGCGACAGAACGGGTTTCATTGTCCATAAAACGGAGGGGTATGGGGATTGGTGCGGCTGGAGAGAATCGAACTCTCGACACCTGCTTGGAAGGCAGAGGTTTTACCACTAAACTACAGCCGCGAGGACCGCGGAGGTTCATCGCGGCCGGTGGCCTCGTCAAGACCGAGGGCGCGCGCACAGGGATCTTCGGGTGAAGCCGTTTGACGGGTTCAACCCCTGACTGAGACCGCCTGGAGCACCCGGATTAGATATCGAATTCGATCCAATAGGTCCCTGCCGGATTTATCCGAATTTTTACGTACCACGGGGGAAATTGGGTTGCCGGGCCCCGAGGGTGAGCTATGGCTTTCCGCGCCATGGCGCTCATCACTCCTGCTTCGTCCGGCGGCGCCTCCGCCGCGGCCCGCCCGGTGGCAGGCCAGCCCAAACGTCCGAACGTCAAGGCCGCTCAGGCACTGGCCAAGCAGAAGGCCCTCGAGAAGAAGGCCAAGAAGTACAAGCTGCCGCTCGGCGAGCTCGCCCTCTTCACCCAGCAGCTCGCGTCGCTGCTCAACGCCGGCCTCCCCCTCGTCCAGTGCCTTGAGGCCTTGCAGGACCAGACCGAGGATCCCGTTTTCCGGATCATCATCCGCGACGTGCGCCTCGATATCTCGTCGGGCAACTCCTTCTCCTCTTCGGTGAAGAAATTTCCGAAGAGCTTCCCCAACCTGTTTATCTCCATGGTCGAGGCCGGTGAAGCCTCCGGAGCGCTGGCGGAAATTTTGAGCAAGGTCGCCAGCTACTTCGAGTCCAGCGTCAAGCTGACCAAGAAAGTGAAGTCGGCCATGACCTACCCGATCGCCGTCATCGGCCTCGCGATCGCCCTGGTCAACGTGCTGCTGATCTTCGTCATCCCGGTCTTCGCCGACATGTTCAAGGACTTCGGCGCCAAGCTGCCGGCCCCGACGCAGATGCTGATCAACCTCAGCGATTTCCTGAAGCCCGCGATGTCGTTCCCCGGCTTCTTCATCAAGATCAGCATCATTCACCTCGCCGCCGCCGCCTACTTTGGCTGGATGGGCCTGCAGAAATTCACCGCCACCCCGAAGGGCCGGCGGATGCAGGACCAGTTCCTCGTGCGCGCCCCCATCTTCGGCAACCTGATCCACAAGATCGCGCTCTCCCGTTTCTGCCGCACCTACGCCACCCTGATCCGCTCGGGCGTCCCAATCCTCCGCACGCTCGAGATCGTCTCGTCGGCCAGCGGCAAGGTCCAGATCGAGGACGCCTGCAGCGAGATCAGCCGGCACGTCAGCCAGGGCGGCCAGGTCTCCGAGGTGCTGGCGGCCAATTCCTTCTTTCCTCCCATGATGAAGCACATGGTCAAGGCCGGTGAATCCACGGGCAATGTGGACGGCATGATGAGCAAGATCGCGGATTTCTACGACACGGAGTGCGAGGCGACCGTCTCGGCCCTCACCTCGCTGATCGAGCCTTTGCTCATCGTCTTCCTCGGCGTGGTGGTCGGCGGCATCGTCATGGCGATGTTCCTCCCCATCTTCCAACTCGGCGCCGTCGCGGGCGGAGTCAACTAATGGGTCGAGCCCGGCTTCCCGGTTGACCCGGAGTCGCCGCCACCGAAACGACGGACGGCCATGCCATCGCTCCTCATCGTCGACGACCTCCTCTCGATTCACGAGATGCTGGAGGCGGTCATCCAGCCCAAGGGTTACACCACGGCCTTCACGACGGACGGCGAGAAAGCCTTGGCCCGGTACAAGGCCGAGAAGTTCGACCTCGTGCTCGCGGACATCGACATGAAGCCGATGGACGGCATCACGCTGCTCAAGCAGCTCAAGATCTACGATCCCAGCGCGGTGGTGATCATCATGACCGCCTACGCGAGCACTGAGAGCGCGGTGCAGGCGCTCAAGTACGGCGCCTTCGATTACCTGCAAAAGCCGTTCCGGGTCGATGAGCTGCTGGCGACCCTCAAACGGGCACTCGAGTACCGGAGTTTCCACGCCGAGCGTTCCGCGGCCGCCGGGCTGGCCACCGTCAAGGCGGGCGACCTCGAGGCGCGTCTCATCGGCGGCGGCCCCGCGATGAAGAAACTCGTCCAGCAGGTGAAGAAGTTGATCACCGTGCGCACCCCGGTGCTGCTCACCGGTGAGGCCGGCACGGGCAAGGGCGTGGTGGCCGACATCCTCCATGAGCTATCGCACGCCCCGGAGGCCCCGCTCGTGCGCATCGACTGCGCGCTGAGCAGCGAGGGAAATTTCCGCGCCGGCCTGCTGGGTGAGAACGGCGCGGGCGGCGAGTGGGTCCGCCAGGCCAAGGGCGGCACGCTTTTCCTCCGCAACATCCACCACCTGCCCCTGCCGATGCAGACGGAGCTCGTCAGCGTGCTGCGCAACAACGCCCACGGCTTCCGGCTGATCTGCAGCACGAACGAGAACCTTGAGGAATTGGCCGACGAGGGGAAATTCCACGACGAGCTCTTCTACCGCGTGGCCTCACTGCCGGTGAGCACGCCCGCCCTGCGCGAACGCACGGGCGACCTGTCCGTGCTCGCCAAGCACTTCGCCTCGCGGGTCACAAACCCGCACTTCGACGCCTCCCTCGTGGAGTTCTCGGAGGACGCGCTCGCGGTCATGGCCTCCTACGACTGGCCGGGCAATCTGGCGGAGCTCAACCAGGTCGTCTCCCAGATCGCTTCCACCGCGGACGCCCGGATCGTGACCTCGGAGCAGCTGCCGATGCGGCTGCGCGAGATCAAGCACTGGCCGACGCTCACCCAGTATCTCGCCGGCCAGGAAAAGCAGTACATCGAGCGGGTGCTCCACACCTGCAAGGGCAACAAGGCCGCGGCAGCCAAGGCGCTCGACATCGACGTCAGCCGGTTGGGCTGAGGCTGCGGGTAGGGTTGAAGCGGGGCCTCAACCGCGATGAATCGGTCCCGGCCGAGGCCCCGCCTCAGCCCTACCTCGACCCTCCCGCCTCCCGCAGCAGGCGCGCATCCGCCACAAAGGGGCCGCAGGGCAGAAATGCCGCCGCCAGCAGCCAGGCCGTGGTCCGGAGCGGCCAGCGCTGCTCGCGCTTCGCCGCAAAAACCAGCGCCACATAGAGGATAAACAGGACGCCGTGGGCCATGCCGACGACCCGCACCGCCTCGGGCCGGTCCGCGAGGTACTTCAGGGGCATGGCGATACCCAGCAGGACCAAGAAGGACACCCCCTCAAGAAACCCCGCCACCCGAAGGCGCCCGACCGCAGATTTCAGCAATGGCATGGCGGCGAGAAAACCCATGCGGAGCCGGGCCGCAAGCCGTCCGGAGCCCTTTTTCCCCGGAAGAAATGCGGCCAAATGCATTCCCGCCGCTTTCCCGCTTGCCGCGGGTTTTTCCACTCTCAACCTTCGGCGAAATCTACGTCCATGCCCAAACGCCCCGACCTTAAGTCCATACTCATCATCGGTGCCGGCCCGATCGTGATCGGGCAGGCCTGTGAGTTCGACTATTCGGGCACCCAAGCCTGCAAGGCCCTAAAGGAGGAAGGCTACCGCGTCATCCTCGTGAACTCGAACCCGGCCACGATCATGACCGATCCGGAGTTCGCGGACGTGACCTATATCGAGCCGCTCACGGTCGATATCCTCGAGAAGATCATCGCGGCGGAGCGCCCCTCGGCCCTGCTCCCGACCCTGGGCGGCCAGACCGCCCTGAACCTCTCGATGGAGCTCGATAAGAAGGGCATCCTGGCGAAATACGGCGTCGAGATGATCGGTGCGACGCCGGAGGCGATCACCAAGGGCGAGGACCGCGAGATCTTCAAGCAGTGCATGCTCAAGATCGGCCTCGATGTCGCGAAATCGCGCACCGTGAAATCGATGAGCGAGGCGCGCGCGGCCGCCGAGTTTCTGGGCGAATTTCCGCTCATCATCCGGCCGTCGTTCACGCTCGGCGGCTCCGGCGGCGGCATCGCCTACAACCGCGAGGAGTTCGAGCAGATCTGCGCCAACGGGCTCGACCTCTCCCCGGTCCATGAGGTGCTGGTCGAGGAATGCCTGCTCGGCTGGAAGGAATACGAGATGGAGGTGATGCGCGACCGGAAGGACCAGTGCGTAGTCATCTGCTCGATCGAGAACTTCGACCCGATGGGCGTGCACACCGGCGACTCGATCACGGTCGCGCCGGCCATGACCCTCACCGACAAGGAATTTCAGGTGATGCGCGACGCCTCGTTCGCCGTCATCCGCGAGATCGGCGTCGAGACCGGCGGCTCCAACATCCAGTTCTCCGTCGACCCCGACACCGGCCGCATGGTCGTGATCGAGATGAACCCGCGCGTGAGCCGGAGCTCCGCCCTCGCGTCCAAGGCCACCGGCTTCCCGATCGCAAAGATCGCCGCCACGCTCGCCGTCGGCTACACCCTCGACGAGCTCCGCAACGACATCACGCGCCTCACGCCCGCGAGCTTCGAGCCGACGATCGACTACGTCGTCACCAAGATCCCGCGCTTCACCTTCGAGAAGTTCCCGGACACCGACCCCACGCTGACGTCCGCCATGAAGTCCGTCGGCGAGGCCATGGCCATCGGCCGCACCTTCAAGGAGTCGATGCAGAAATGCCTGCGCTCGCTCGAGACCGGCGCCCGCGGCTTCGGCGGCGGCGGCAAGCACGGCCACGACGAACCCGTCGAGGAAAAGGAAATCAACGCCAAGCTCGGCACGCCGAATGCCGAGCGCGTCTACTTCATCCGCCACGCCTTCAAGGCCGGCTACTCGGTCGACCGCATCTTCGACCTCACGAAGATCGACCGCTGGTTCCTGACACAGCTGCACGAGATCTTCGTGATGGAGCAGGAGCTGGCCAAGCAGACCCTCGCCACGGTGGACACCGCGGACCTGCGCCGCGCCAAGCAGTTCGGTTTTTCTGACGCCCAGCTCGCGCACATCCTTAAAAGCGAGCTCATCACGGTGCGCAAGGACCGGAAAAAGCGCGGCATCCAGACGACCTACCGCCTGGTCGACACCTGCGCCGCCGAGTTCGAGGCCTTCACGCCCTACTATTACTCGAGCTACGGTGACGAGAACGAGGTCATCGCCTCCTCCAAGCCGAAGATCATGATTCTCGGCGGCGGCCCGAACCGGATCGGCCAGGGCATCGAGTTCGACTACTGCTGCGTCCACGCCAGCTTCGCCCTGCGCGAGATCGGCTACGAGACCGTGATGGTGAATTCGAACCCCGAGACGGTCTCGACCTACTACGACACCAGCGACCGCCTCTACTTCGAGCCACTCACCCTCGAGGATGTGCTCGAGGTCTACGAGCAGGAGAAATGCGACGGCGTCATCGTGCAGTTCGGCGGGCAGACCCCGCTCAACCTCGCCGCCGCCCTGAAGGCGAACGGCGTGAACATCATCGGCACCTCGCCCGAGAGCATCGACCAGGCGGAAGACCGGAAGCAGTTCTCCGCGATTCTCGACAAGATCGGCCTGAAGTCCCCCGCCAACCGCACCGCGCTCAACGAGGCGGACGCCCAGAATTCCGCCAAGGAGATCGGCTTCCCCGTGCTGCTGCGGCCGTCGTTCGTGCTCGGTGGGCGCGGCATGTTCATCGTCTACAGCGAGGAGGAGTTCCGCGCCGTGGTGCGGCAGGCGTTTGATGTCATGCCGGGCAAGCCGGTGCTGATCGACAAATTCCTCGAGGATGCGATCGAGCTCGATGTCGACTGCATCAGCGACGGCGAGACCTCCGTGATCGGCGGCATGCTCGAGCACATCGAGTTCGCCGGCGTGCACTCGGGTGACGCCGCGATGGTGATGCCCCCGCACACCCTCGCGCCGGCGATGCTCAACACTGTCCGCACCGCGACCCACGCGCTCGCGCGCGAGCTCAAGGTGATCGGACTGATGAACGTGCAGTTCGCGATCAAGGACAACCAGCTCTACGTCCTGGAGGTGAACCCGCGCGCGTCCCGCACCGTGCCTTTCGTCGCAAAGGCCATCGGCGTGCCGCTGGCCAAGCTCGCCGCCAAGGTCATGACCGGCAAGAAGCTCAAGGAGCTCGGCTTCACCCGCGAGCAGATCCCGAAGCACTGGTGCGTGAAGGAGGCCGTCTTCCCCTTCGTGCGTTTCCCCGGCGCCACAATCGCCCTCGGGCCGGAAATGCGCTCAACCGGCGAGGTCATGGGTATCGATGCCGACCTCGGCGTCGCCTTCGCCAAGGCCCAAGCCGCCGCCAAGCCCGGCCTGCCGGTCAAGGGCAACGTCTTCCTCAGCGTCAAGGATGCCGACAAAGCCCGGGCGGTAAACCTAGCGCGGGAACTTTGCGCGATGGGATTTGAGATCTACTCGACCAGCGGCACGGCGATCGTCCTCGGCGAAAATGGCGTGCCCGTGAAACGGCTCGCCAAGGTCAGCGAGGGCCGGCCCAACGCCGCCGACCTGATCAAGAACGGCCAAATCCAATTGGTGATCAACACTCCGGGCGGCATGATTCCGCGCCGCGACGAAAACCTGATCCGGGCGGCGGCCTATGCCCACAATGTCTGCATCATGACCACGATCACCGGCGCCCTCGCGGCGGTGGAGGGCATCCGGGCCCTGCGCGAGAAGCCGGTCGGGGTCCGCCCCATCCAGAGTTACCGGGGCAACGTCACCCAGGTCTGACGGCGCCCGGCCCTCAGGCCCGGCGTCGGCGACGCCAGCGGAGCATCGCGCAGGCAATGCTTCCGCCGCCCAGCAGGGCCCAGGTCGAGGGCTCGGGAATCGCCGAGAAGTCGCCGATCTTGTAGCCACGCCAAAGTCCGCCGGAGCCGTCGGTGATGAAAACCCGGCCGTTCGCCACGCTGAGGCTGAAGTTGGGGTCAAAGCCCGTGCCGGCCCCAACGAGGGTCGTGGTTCCAAGCCTCGTGCCCGACGTGTTCCAAACCGACAGCGTGCGATCAACATATGTGAACCAATAATCGCCCGAGGCCGCGATGCCTCGGTTCTGCGGGTAAGTGCTTTCATTGTTTGCGCCCCACCCGGCAAGATTCACCGTCCCAAGCAGCGCGCCGCTCAGGTTGAAACGGGAAACCACGCCGTTGTTCAGCTCGAGGAATTCGGACCCCGCACCGTTGAAGACAACAGAAGTCTGGTTATCTAGACCGGGAAGGACGACTGCGGTCACCGTGAAGACGCCGGGCGAACCTTGCTGGTAAATCGTGCCGTTGGCATACGTCCGGGCGTACACCGTGCCGCGGGAATTCGGATTCACGAAGACCGACCGGAAGTCCAAACCCGGGGAAAAAGTCTGCACGAGCGCGCCGTTGCTCGAGATTTGCGCAAGACGAACCCCGCTGGTGCCGCCACCCGACGACGTCCAGTAATACGTCCCGTCAAACGCGATCGTCATGGACGTTCCGCCCAGCGGGTCCGAGAACGTGACGTCGGCTGTGTAACTTGAAAGCAAACCCGCCGCCGCCTCGACCCGCGTGCCCGGGAGAAATCCGAACGCGAACGCAGCGATAAATCCCAGTTTCTTTAAGAAATCCTTCATGATGACTCGCCCTGAAATCTGTTTTCACTCCGGTTACTTGCAATTGATTTAGGCGGGGGCGGGCATTCGCTCCTTTTGCAGATCCC
>CAIYFD010000213.1 GCA_903925425.1 uncultured Opitutia bacterium
CCCCGCCCGCGCCGCCAAGAAACTTTCCGCCTGGCTGCTCCTCGCCGGCGCGCTCGTCGCGATTCCCGTCGCGCTCTGGGCTGCCGCCGCACCCACCGCACCCGCGGCCTCCTCCTCCGCCCCCCAGGCCAGGGGCGACACCACCCGGCCCGACAACACCCTCCTCACCAACAAGGCCCCGGCCCTGCCCGGAACCACGCTCCCGTCCGAGGGCAAGCGCTTCACCGCCTCGCGCACGCTGTCGCTCGAGGCGGGCGTGTTGATCAAGAATCTCGAGGATTTTCACTACAACCGCGGCGCGGTGAAACCCGCCGACTACGGTCAGGTCATCCCCAACTACATGGGCGACAGCATGGGCGGCTGGGACCGGCAGCACTTGTTCTTCCTCGCGACGGACCGGGCCAAGTTCATGGGCGACTACGCCGGGACGCTGTACTTCAACGTCAAGAACAGCGGCAACCTCGCCTCCGCCTACGAGATTTTCTACGTGTACCGCCAGCGGATCGCCGACCGCATCGCCTGGATCAACGAGGCCCTGAAGGGTGACTTCACGTTCGACACCAACGAAAGCTACGAGACCGACCGGACCGAGTCCAAGACCGCTTGGCCCGCCAACGCCGCCGCCGCGGATGCACTCTGGAAGCTCCGCCTGAAGTGGGAACTGCTCGATGAGGTGCTCGCGGCGAAGAAGGACGCCACCGTGGCGCTCAAGGACTCGCCTTCCACCGGTTCCATCGTTCCCGCATTGGGCGTCCCTGCGTCGTCGGCCGCCACATCGGTCGTCCCGCCAACCAACCCGTCGACCGCCTCAGCCACGCCCGCCAAATCCCCGCTCGAGCAGGCCAAGGAGACCATCCGCAAGCGCTATGAGCGACAGATGAAGGTCGTCGACGAGTATGACGCCGAGGATGTCGCCGAGCGTTTCCTCAACACCATCGCCGAGCTCTACGACCCGCACTCCTCCTACCAGAGCGCGAGCTCCTTTGACGATTTTAACATCCAGATGCGCCTCGAGCTCGTCGGCATCGGCGCCGTCCTCGAGCTCTCCAAGGATGGCGACTACTGCACCGTCAAGGAGGTCGTCCCCGGCGGCCCCGCGTCGCTCGACAACAGACTCCGTGAGGGCGACCGGATCGTCGGCGTCGCCCAGGGCGACCGGGGCGAGCCCGTCGAGGTCATCGGCTGGAGCCTGACCAAGATCGTGCGCCTGATTCGCGGCGACAAGGACACCAAGGTCCGCCTCAGCATCTGGCCGGCCAAAGAGACCGATTCCTCCATGCGCAAGGAATACGTCATCACCCGCGACAAGGTGAAGCTCAACTCCACCCGCGCGCACGGCGCCATCTTCGACGTCCCCGGCCCCAACGGCGCCACCGTTCCCTTCGGCGTCATCACCCTCCCCCTCTTCTACGGCGGCGCCGATGACGACGACAAGCGCACCGCCTCCAACGACGTGAAGGAGCTGATCGGCCAGATGAAGCAGGCCGGGATCAAGGGCCTCGCCCTCGACCTCCGCCGCAATGGCGGCGGCCTGCTCAATGAGGCGATCGATCTCACCGGTCTGTTCATCCGCCGCGGCCCGGTCGTGCAGGTGAAAAGCTATGACGGCCAAGTCGATCTGGGGGTCGATCGCGACACGTCCATCTCCTACGATGGACCGCTCGCCGTGGTCGTGGATCGTTTCAGCGCCTCCGCCTCGGAAATCGTGGCCGGCGCGCTGCAGAATTACGGCCGCGCGGTGATCATCGGTGACAGCTCGACCCACGGCAAGGGCACGGTCCAGACCGTTCAGCCCTTCAACAGTCTGCCCAGCCTGCGCCTTTCCCGCGAAAAGCTCGGCGCCATCAAGCTCACGATCCAAAAATTCTACCTGCCGAACGGGGCCTCCACCCAGCTCAAGGGCGTGATTCCCGACATCGTGCTGCCCTCCGCCGACGACTACATCCCCAACATCGGCGAGCGCGACCTCGACCATGCGCTGGCCTGGGACGAGATTCCTTCCGCGGTGTTTGACGGCAAGCCGCTCGACACCACCACCCTCACGCCGTTGCGCAACTCCAGCCTGAAACGCCAGCAGTCACTCGAGGAATTCAGCTTCCTCAACACCAACATCGAGCACTTCAAGACGCGCGTCGAAGAGTCCAAGGTCGTTTCCCTGAACCTCAAGAAGCGCGAGAACGAGAAAGCCGCCGACAAAAGCTTCAACGACCATGCGAAGGCCGATCGCGATCGGCTCGCCAAGAACGACTTCCCCTACCGCGAATTCTGGCTCGGCGAAAAGCCCGCGCCCAAGACCAAGTCCGCCGAGGACGATCCGGAAGACCCGGATGCCGCCGAGGATGATTCAGCCTACGCGAAGGTGGACATACACCTGCGCGAAACCTTCCGCATCCTGACGGATTACATGAATCTCTCGCCAGCCGCGCAGACCAAGAACTCCGCTTCGCCGACCACCGCCACTCCGTTGGCGACCCCCGGCGGCCGCGGCTGAGGATGGTTCGACGGTAGGGCTGGCTCGACAAGCCGGCCGCGATCATTGTTCCGAGGTAGGGCTGAGGCGGTGCCTCAGCCGCGATGATCAATTCGATCCCGGCTGAG
>CAIYFD010000214.1 GCA_903925425.1 uncultured Opitutia bacterium
ACGGAGTCGCCGCCCTACCGGGCCGGACCGGGACCATCCGAAACGCACGGCTGATCCCAATAACGGGGAACGAACAACCGATAACCGCGGCCACTCCGCCGCCCGCTCAATGCGCGATGCTGCCGGCCGCGGCGTCGGTCTCGCGCTCGATCTCTGCGGCCTTGATCAGACCGTGGGCGCTGGAGTGTCCGGTGAACTTCAGGCACATCCGGTCCATCAGGACGTACACCACCGGGACGACGAAGAGGGTCAGGAAGGTCGCAATGGCCAGGCCACCTACCACCACGATGCCCATGGGCTGGCGCGATTCGGCACCAGGTCCGGTCGCAAAGGCGATTGGCACCGCTCCCAACACGGTTGCAATCGAGGTCATGATGATCGGCCGGAAGCGGATGGTCGCCGACTTGTAGGCGGCATCAAAGGCGTTTAGTCCGTCGACTTGGAGCTGGTTGGCGAACTCCACCACGAGGATGCCGTTCTTAGCCACCATGCCGATGAGCATGATCAGGCCGAACCGGGAGAAAATATTGTCGGTCATCGTCGAAGTCCACCAGCGGGTCGTGTAGAGCACGATCAGGCCACCGGAGATCGCGAGGATGATGCCCGTGAAGATTGTCAGCGGGTGGATCCAGGACTCAAACTGGGCCGCGAGGATCAGGAAGGTGAACAGCAGCGCGAGACCGAAGAGCATGTAGGTGTCACTGGCGCTGTTCACGAAGTCGCGCGCTTCGCCGTCGAAAGTAAAGGTGTAGCCTTCGGGCAGGATCGCCTTCACCCGGTCGCTGACGTCCGCAACTGCGTCACCAATGGTGAAACCCGCAGAAAGCTGGGCATTGACGGTGACCGAGCGCAGACGGTTGAAGTGCGGGTAACCGGCCGGCACCACGGTTTCCCGGTAGGAAACAAGATTGCTCAGCTGGATCATCGTGCCGTCGCTTGACCGGACGTAGAGCCGGCTCAGGTCGGATGGCGTGGCGCGGGACTTCAGGTCGGTCTGCATCACCACGTCGTACTGTTCGCCGGCGCGCTGGAAGTCCGAGACATTGCCTCCACCGAGCAGGGTTTGGAGCGTGCTCGCGATGTCCGTCACCGGGACCCGTAGATCGGCCGCCTTGGCGCGGTCGATCTCCATGTTGATTTGCGGCTTCGTCGGGGAAGGATTCACCCGCGCGGTGCCGTAAATCGGACTGTCGCGGAGCGACACGATGACCTCCTGACCTAACTGCTGCAGGCGATCAAAGTCGCTCCCCTGGAGGACCAACTGCAAACCACCACCACCGCCGCCGCCACGTCCGCCGCCACCGCCACCACCACCGATGGCTCGAGGCGCAGAGGCCGTGGCCTGACCTCCCGTGATGGTTTCACGGAATTGTTTCTGCACGTCCTGGATGATCTCCTGGGTCTTGCGGGTCCGCTCTTCCCAAGGCTTGAGCTGAACCGAGATCGAGCCGCGGCCGGCTCCGGTTTGGTGAGAAGTCCGGGACACCTCGGGGATGTCCAGCAGCATGTTCTCCATCTGGACCGTGTAAGTCTGGTTGTACTCGGGCGTGGATCCGTCCGGCGCGGTGAAGCCGACGGTAAACAACCCGCGATCCTCGGCCGGCGTCAGTTCCCGCTGCAGCTTGGTGTACAGCCAAGGCCCGATGCAGGCGAAGACGAGGGCGAGCCCGAGCACCGGCCACTTGAAACGCAGCGCTCCCTTGAGGGCGTTCTCGTAGATCCGGTTCAAACCCACAAAAAACGGCTCGGTCTTTTTGTATAGCCAACTGTGCTTCGCATGTCCGTCGACCACCTGGTGCTTGAGCATGCGCGAGCACAACATCGGCGTCAGCGTCAGGGCGACAAAAGCAGAGACCAGGACCGAGACGGCCAAGGTCACGCCGAATTCGAAGAACAGTCGTCCCGTCTGGCCCTTTTGGAAGGCCACGGGCAGGAAGACTGCGGCCAAGGTCAGCGTGGTCGCAATGATCGCAAATGCGACCTGCCGGGCGCCAAAGATCGCAGCATGAATCGGGTTTTCGCCCATCTCCATGCGCCGATAAATATTTTCCAGCATTACGATCGCGTCGTCCACGACGAGACCGACGGCGAGCACCAGGGCCAGCAACGTGAGGTTATTGATGCTGAACCCCATCCAGCTCATCACCGCGAAGGTGCCAACGATCGAAACCGGAATCGCGACGAGCGGGATGAAGGTGGCCCGCCAGTCCCGCAGGAAGATGAAAATCATGAGGACGACGAGAACCGCCGCCTCGACCAGCGTCGATTTCACCTCCTCGACCGAGCGCTCGACGAATGTGCTGCTGTCATTGGCAATGTCGACGCTCACGCCCTCGGGCATGTCGGCCCGGATCAGGGGCAGCAGCGCCTTAACGTCATGCGCGACGTCCAGAAGGTTGGAACGCGCCTGGCGGAGAACCGAGACGGACACCGTGGGGCGCCCATTGTAGTAATTGAAAGAGCGGTAATCCGCGGAGCCGAGTTCGACCCGGCCGATATCGCTGAACTTGATCTGATAAGTGCCGCGCCGGGCGAGGACCAGGTTTTCAAACTCGGATGGGTCGGTCAGGCGGCCCTTAAGCTGGACAGGAAACTCGCGGGTCTGCGACTGAATGCGGCCGCTGGGCAGCTCCACATTCTGCTGCTGGAGAGCGCGGGTGATGTCGGTCGCCGCCAAGCCGTAGGCGGCCAGCTTATCTGGATCCACCCAAAGGCGCATGGCGAAACGGTCGCCATTCACGTTCACGGCCGCGACGCCGGAGACCGTCTGCAGGCGATCCGTGGCGAAACGCTCGACCATTTCCGTCAGCTCGCGGCGGGAGTGGCGGTCGGAGTTGAACGAAAGCGTGATGATCGGCGTCGCATCCGGATCCGTCTTGGAAACGGTGGGAGGATTGACGTTTTGCGGCATCCGGATGCGGCCCACCTTGTCACGCACGTCGTTGGCTGCCTCGTCGATGTTCTTCTTCACATTGAACTCGAGCGTGATTTGGGCGCTCTGCTCAGAAGACTGCGAACGGACCAGCACCAAGCCGTCGATGCCGGAAACCTGCTTCTCGATAATCTCTGTAATCTTGTTCTCCACCACCTCGGCTGAGGCGCCGGGATAGTTGGCGGAAATGGAGACAATAGGGCTGTCCGTTTCCGGGTATTCGCGAACCGGAAGTTCCATGTAGGCGAGCCCGCCGACAATGATGACGATGATTGAAGCGACCAGGCAGATGACCGGGCGCTTGATGGAAAGATCGGAGAGAACCATGGAATGGATTAGTTACCGGTCTTGAACGCGGAGTTCAGCGGACGGGGCTCAAGCCGGCCACCATTGAACAGCTGCAGGCCGCCCACGCCTGAACCCACGATACTCTGGCCCTCCACAAGCTCTCCTTCCCGCACCGAATTGATTTCCACCAAGCCCCGCGCGCGCAGGCCGACCTTGACGTCGACAAACTGGGCGAGTGATTGACCGTCGCGGTTCACCACAGATACGACCTGAACGCCCGCGGTGGTCGAGAGGATCGCGCCTTCCGGCACGGTCAGGGCGCCTTTCCTGACCTCGAGGACCAGCTCGATGTTGGCGAACATGCCGGGCCGGATCGGCTGCGTGCCGGGTGCGATCAAGCCCTTGACTTGCACCGACCGGGAGTTGCGGTCGATGGTCGAGCTGACGAAGTAAACCTCGCCCTTGGCCAGGAGCGGATTGGCCCCAGCGCTCACCCGGATGGTGAACGGGTTGCCCACCTTGACCTTGTCCTGATATTGCTCGGAAACTTGAAAATCGATCTTCAAGCGGCTGAGGTCATCGATCGTCGAGATAATCGTCTGGGCCGTGATGAAGTCACCGGGAGACAGGGTGCGCGAATTCATGACCCCATCAAAGGGCGCCTTGATCTCGGTTCGGGCCAGACGCACCGTAAGCAGGTCGAGATTGGCTTTCGCGGATGCGTAGTCCGCTTGGGACTTGTCGAGTTCGGACTGCGAGGCGGTGGACGCCTTCAACAGCAGCTCAGTGCGATCACGGCTGAGCTTGGCAAGATCGAAGGCAGATACCGCCTGATTGTACTGGGCGCGCAGCTCACTGTCATCAAGACGCAGGATCACATCGCCTTTTCGCACCGCCTGACCCTCGTTGAAAAAGATTTCCCGGACGACGCCAGAGATTTCGGGTCGGACCGTGGAGGATTCGTTGGCCGTGATCGACCCCACGATGTTAATCGAATCGATCAGGTCGACGCGGGTCAGCTTGACCACCTCGACCGGCTGCACGGTGTTGCCACCGCGGCCACCGCGGCCGCCGCCGCGCGCGGCACCGCCACCCGCACCACCCTTGGCCGCACCGGCTCCGGCGGACTGCGCCACACCCGCGCCACCCGGACCACGGCCCGCGCCGGCACCCTGGGCTGAACCAGCGGCAACGCCACCCGGGGCGGCGGCCGCCTCAGGGGTTTGTCCATCGGCGCCGGCTCGTCCGCGACCGCCACGACGGCCACCGCCCGGCGAAACAGCTCCCATCCCGGGGCTGGCCGGGGGCGCGGCTTTCGCCGCGACCGGGGCCGCCTCTTCAGCGGCGGCGAAAAGCCATGTCTCCGATGCCATAAATGCAACGAAGAGACCGCAAAATGCTGGGCGAATAAACCGGGACTTGGTCATGAATGAGATTAGATGAGACTGCGGACCGGGCATTCCTGCCCAATCACGTTTTCGCCCGGAAACTTGGGCTCCGGGCTAAGATATAGACGGCTCCGCGCGGGGTTGGTGATGCCTTAACCTGTGACTTTTCCGTAACCGGCTGCATCCAACAGTGCATCCGGGCCCGATTCGCCTGCCGGCTTCAGCTTCAGCATCCAACCGCCGACATAGGGATCCCGGTTCACAGTCTCCGGTGCCCCTTGCAACGCCGGGTTCACAGCCAGAACCGTGCCCGCAACGGGGGCATAGAGATCCGAGGCGGCTTTTACCGACTCAACCACCCCGTAAACGTCCCCGGCCTTGAGCACCGCGCCCGGCTTGGGCAACTGCACGTAAGTGATATCCCCCAGCGAGTTCTGGGCGTAATCGGTGATGCCAACGGTCGCAGTGCCGTCGCTCTCGATTTTCAGCCATTCATGGGACTTCGCGTAACGCAGATCGCTTGGGATATTGCTCATGGGTCCAGGTGAAGAAAATTGGTCAGCCAAGGTCAGCGACTGCGCTCCCGGCAGTCAATGGTTCGCCACGGGATTCTCAGGCTGCCCCGCCCTGCTTCAGCGGAACGAACGGCGGCTTGACCGGTAGCAGCGCCAGCCGGTCGCCGCGGATCTCCACGGCCAACGGACCGGTGGCGGCAGCCGAGGCGACCAGGGCCGAGCCGATGGACTCGTTGAGCAGGGGCGAAAGGGTCCCGGAGACCACGGTCCCGACCGCGGAACCATCCGGCGCCAGCACCGTGGCACCCGCCCGCACGATGCGCCGGTCACCCGTGCGGAAAAAGATCACCCGGCGCGCCGGGCCGGCGGCCTTTTCGCGCACCAGGGCATCGCGCCCAATGAAGTCCGCACCCTTGTCGAGCTTCACCGTCCAACCGAGCCCCGCCGCCAGCGGCGAGATCTCCGCCGAGATCTCGTGCCCATAAAGCGGATAACCCGCCTCGAGCCGCAGGCTGTCGCGAGCCCCGAGGCCCGTCAGTTCGAGGCCGTGCGCTGCACCTGCCGCCAACAACGCTTCCGCCAGCGCCGGTGCGTCCGACGCCGCATGGTAGAGTTCAAAACCGTCCTCGCCCGTGTAGCCGGTGCGGCTGATCAGGCAGTGAATCCCCGCGACCGTGCCTTCGCCAAAATGATAGTACTTGATCAGCCCGAGCTTCGCCCCGGTCAGCGACTGCACGATGCCGGCCGCCTTCGGACCCTGGATCGCGAGGAGCGCGTAGTCGGCCGAGCGGTCCGTGATCGTCACGTTGAAACCCGCCGCGCGCTCGCGGATCCAGGCCACATCCTTGTCGATGTTGCCCGCGTTGATGCAGAGGAAGTAGTCCTCGGCCGAGCGCTGATAAACGAGCAAGTCGTCCACCACCCCGCCGTCCGGGTAGCACATCGGCGAGTAAACCACGCGACCGGGGTACGTCTTCGCGACATCATTGGTCACAAGCTGATTCAGGAAACGGCCCGCGTCGGGCCCGCGGACGTCCACCTCGCCCATATGGCTGACGTCGAACAGGCCGGCCGTGCGCCGCACCGCCCGGTGCTCGTCGAGGATGCCGCGGTACTGCACCGGCATCTCCCAGCCGGCAAAGTCGACCAGCCGGCCGCCATGGGCGGCATGAAAATCACGCAGGGGCGTCCGTTGGAGTTCGCTCATCGTCCCAGAATACGAAGGCGGCGGAGTGAAAGTGAAAGAGGAAAGTGAGTGAGAGCGGGAAGTGAAGCGGGAGCGGAGGGAATGCCTTTGCCGGACTAATTCCGATTCCGGATCCGCGCTCGCTTTCCCCCTTTTCTCACTTTCCTCTTTCACTTTCACTTCCGCCGCCATGCCGCCGCGTTATTGGGTCAACGACTTCGACCCCTACCTTGTTCACTTCTCCGGTAATTTCGGGATTCGCTGGTATGGCGTCTCCTACTTGGCCGGATTCCTCGCGGCCGGCTGGCTGATCTCGCTCTATGCCCGCAAGGGCCGCACCCAGATCCCGGAGCCCGACGTCTGGAACAGTCTCCTCCTCGCCCTCCTGATGGGTGTCATGATCGGCGGGCGCGTCGGCTCGTATTTCCTCTACGGCGCGTGGCACAATTTCCCGAACGACCCGCTGGAAGTTTTCCGCACCTGGGAAGGAGGCATGGCCAGCCACGGCGGATTCGTCGGCGTCACCGTCGCCCTCTGGTGGTACGGGCGGCTGCGCAAGATCTCCCTGGCTCACCTCGGTGACGTCGTCGCCTCAACGGTCCCGGCGGGGTTGTTTTTCGGCCGGGTCGCGAATTTCATCAACGGGGAGCTCTGGGGCCGGATCACCTACGTCAAGTGGGCCGTGATTTTCCCCCACAGCATGCCGGCGGGAACTGACCTGGTGAAGATTTTCCCGCGCCATCCGTCACAACTCTATGAGGCCGGGCTCGAGGGCCTGCTGCTGTTCGCCTATGTGCAGTGGCGGTTCTGGAAGACCGAGGTGGTCCGCCGGCACCCGGGCCGGCTGGTCGGCGAATTCCTGATCGCCTACGCCCTCGTCCGCGCTTTCGGCGAGCAATTCCGCGAACCCGATGCCGCTCTGATCCTCGGCCTCACCCGCGGCACCTTCTATTCGATCTTCCTCGTCCTCGGCGGGGCGATGTTCTGGCTCCGCCGCCCTGGACCGCGAATTGCACCGTAATAGCCTTGCCGAGAGAAAAATCCTGTCCCAATAAAAGATCCTTCGACTGCTTTCATCCGCCACTCCATGACTCACTTCCCGAAGCCCCTTTCCCTCCTCGCGATTGCCGCCGTCTCTCTTCTGGCCGCCTGCAGCAAGACGCCACCCCGCCCGGATCCGAGCGCCACGGTGCTCAATTATCCCGACACCGGGCTCAATCAGCAGCCGCTCAACACGCTCGCCCCGGGCACCGATCTCAAGGTTCGTGATGACGGCATCTACGAGGACGCCGACAAGATCACCGGTCTGCTGAAGCCCGTCTTCTACGGCTACGACAGCTCCGTCATCCCCACGGAGGAACGCTCCAAGCTTCAGGCCGCCGCCGACTACCTCAAGGCCAACCCGACCTACCGGCTGCTCCTCGAGGGTCACTGCGACTGGCGTGGTACCGACGAGTACAATCTCGGCCTCGGCGACCGCCGCGCCAACGCCGCCAAGAGTTTCCTGACGTCAATCGGCGTTGCCGTCGACAAGCTCGAGATCGTCTCCAAGGGCAGCCTTGAGGCGAAGAAGAATGCCGACGAGGCCACGATGAAGACCGACCGCCGCGCGGAGATCATCATCCTGAAGAAGGCCAAGTAAGCGTCCCCTCTCCTTTCGAAAGCCCCGGCCGCAAGGCCGGGGCTTTTTTGTGTCCAGGCAGTCGGGCGAACGCTCAACGTTTAAGTACCAAGCCGAACAATCCGGAAACTTAAGCGTTCAGCGTTAAACGTTAAGCGTTGATCGTTTCATTTCCGCGGAGATCCGCCGGCCAGCCCGCTCAGGATCTTCATCGAGGTCGCGATCCCCTTCTCCATCACGGACAACTTGAAGCTCTCGTTTGGCGCGTGGAGGTTGTCCTCCGGCAGGAACAGGCCGAGCAGCAGCGAATCGAGGCCGAGCACGCGCTTGATGTCGGCGATGATCGGCACGCTCCCGCCCTCGCGCAGGTAAAGCGGCGGCTGGCCCCAGACCTCGGTCACCGCCGTCTCTGCCGCGCGGAACGCCCGCGCCAGCACCGGGGACTGGTTCGCGGGCGTGTTGCTCCGGCCCGGCGGCACCACGACGTAGGGATCCGCCTGGTGCTGCTCCACAAAATCGAATGTCACCCCGGACGGCTGGCGGGCCCTGATCGCGTCCATCACCAATTTCCGGATTTTCACAGGATGCTGGTTCGGCACCAGCCGGCAGCTGATCTTCACGAAGGCCTTGCTCGGAATCACGGTCTTGGTGCCCTCGCCCTGATAACCGCCCCCGATGCCGTTGAACTCGAGCGTCGGCAGGAAACGCACTGCCTCGAAGGGCGAATAGCCCGGCGGCGTGTGAAACGAATCGATGCCAAGGAACGTCGCGTAGGCCGCGGTATCGCCCCCGAGTTTTTTCAGTTCGTCGCGTTCCCACGGCTGCACCTCCAGGACATCGTCGTAGAAGCCCGGCACGTTCACGCGGCCGTCCGGGGTGTGCAGCGACGCACAGACCTCGGCCAGCGCCTGGATCGGGTTGCGCAGGACGCCGCCGTGCAGGCCGGAATGCAAGTCGCCCTTCGGGCCGGTCACCTGCAGTTCGAACAACGTGAGTCCGCGCAGCCCGGTCGTGATGACCATCTGGTCATCGCGCGGAATGCCGGTGTCGGAGAGATACACAAAATCGGCCTGGCGCAGTTCGTCAGCGTACGCCTTGAGGAAGGCCGGGAAACTCGGGCTGCCGGTCTCCTCCTCGCCCTCAACCAGGAAGGTGATGCGCAGCGGCAGCTGCGGATTCTGCTCCAGTAATTTCCCCACCGCCGTGATGTGCACGAGCAACGGTCCCTTGTTGTCGGCCGCACCGCGGCCGTAGATGCGACCATCGCGGATCGTGGGCTCGAAGGGCGGCGATCCCCAAAGCTCCACCGGATCGGCCGGCTGCACGTCGTAGTGCCCGTAGATGATCACATGCGGCCACTCGGGTTTACCCGCGCGGCGCGCGAGGATGATCGGGTGCAGGTCGGTCTTCACGATCTCGACCGAAAAACCGAGCGACTGCAGCAGCCCGGCGACAAAGTCCCGCGCCCCCGCCATGCCCGCCGCCTGACGCGAGTCGGCCGAGATGCTCGGATGGCGGATGAATTCCTTCAGCTTTTCGACGGGGTCAAACATGCCGCCAACGTGGCCGATTTTCCGCCCCGGGCTAGCCCGGAATTTAATCCCGCTTTTTGCCACAAAAACGCAGAGGACGGATGATTGGGTTCCGAACCCTAAACAAAACAACGAGGCTTGGGCTCTGTGCTCTCCGTGCCTCTGTGGCAAAACATCAGGAATCATCGCGGCGGACTCACCGAGTCTGCCCTACCCCGGGAAACAAATCCTAGGGCGTCCCCGCCGCCTCGCGCGCCTTGGCGGCCTGCTCGTAAAGCGGGACGAAATTCGGCGCCGTGGCCCGCAGATTGGCGATGCGTTGGGCGTCGGAGGGATGGGTGGAGAGAATCGCCGGAAGCTTCGGGCCCTCCTTGGCCGCCGTCATGCGCTCCCAAAAGGTGACAGCGGCGCGCGGGTCGTAGCCGGCCTTGGCGGCATAATAGAGCCCCATCTGGTCGGCCTCCGACTCGTCGTCCCGTGAATGCGGCAGCACATAACCGAGGGCTGACACCCCGCCATAGGCCAGAAGGAAGAGGTCCTTTTTGTCCGCGCCGTACTTGTCGCTCACGACTTCCGCTCCGACGAGGCCCACCGCCGCGGTGGCGATCCCCTCGGTCATGCGCTTGCTGCCGTGCCGGGCGACGACGTGGCCAATCTCGTGCCCCATCACGATCGCCAGCTCGCTGTCGCTCTCGGCGAGGTCAAGCAGGCCGGAATAAACCCCGACCTTGCCGCCGGGCAGCGCGAAGGCGTTCAGCTCCTTGGATTCGAAAACGACAAATTCCCACTGCGCGTTGGGAATGTCGGTGCCGATCGCGGTGGCGATGCGCTTGCCCACGGTGTTCACGCGGGCGTTCAGGATCGGATTGCTAGAGACCTTCTCGGTCTTCTTCACCTCGGAGAACGACTGTTCACCGAGCGCGCGCTCCGTTTCCTGCGGGACCAGCACGGCATACTGCCGGCCGGTGACGGGATTGGTGTAACAGCCGGCGAGGACCGTCAGGAAGGCCGGGATGAAGACGCAGCGGAGGAACGTTTTCATGGGTGAGCGGACGGTAGGGACAACCCTTGGGGCCGCAAGATCCGGAAAGTTTCGGGGCGGTTAACCTGGCCAACGCTCAAGTGCCGGAGACAGAACGCCGAACGCCCAACGTCGAACGCCGAACTTCCAATGAATGGAAAGACCGGCGGTCCCCAGCACTTGGGTGTTCGGCGTTGGACGTTCGGCGTTGGATCGGATCACGATCGCGGCCGGCCTTTCAGTGTTTGAAGTGCCGGATGCCGGTGAAGACCATCGTCATCCCGCGCTCGTCGGCGGCCTTGATGACCTCCTCGTCACGGATGGCCCCGCCCGGCTGGATTGCCGCGGTGGCCCCGGCGTCAGCCGCCGCGATCAGGCCGTCAGGGAACGGAAAGAGCGCTTCGCTGGCGACGACGGAGCCCTTGAGGTCGAGCTTGGCCTCGCCGGCCTTCCAGACCGCGATCCGGGAGCTGTCGACCCGGGCCATCTGCCCGGCGCCTACGCCGAGCGTCTGCTCACCGCGGCCGTAGACGATGGCATTCGATTTCACGTGCTTGCAGATCTTCCACGCGAACATGAGCGCCGCCCACTCCTCGGTGGTCGGCTGGCGCTTCGTGACCACCTTGAACTCGGCCACGGTGCCGACCTTCCGGTTCCGGTCCTGCACGAGCACGCCGCCCACGACGGAGCGGATCTCCTGCAGCGCGTCGGCGCCGATGCCCTCCTTGGCGATCATCAGGCGCAGGTTCTTCTTCTTGGCGAAAATCTGCCGGGCCTCGTCGGAGAACGAAGGCGCGATGATGACCTCGGTGAAGATCTCCGCAATCGTCTTGGCCAGTTCGCCGCCAAGGGTGCGGTTGACGATGATGATCCCGCCGAATGGCGCCTGGCGGTCGGTCGCATACGCCGCCTCCCACGCCGCCTCCAGGGTATCGGCGCTGGCCGCCCCGCAAGGATTGGTATGCTTGAGGATCGCCACCGTCGGCCGCTCAAATTCGCCAATCAGGTAGGTCGCCGACGTGATATCGAGAATGTTGTTATAGCTGAGTTCCTTGCCCTGGAGCTGCTCGTAGTGCTCGTGGAACGTGCCGTACAAGGCCGCCTGCTGGTGCGGGTTCTCGCCGTAACGGAGGGACTGCGCCTTTTTCCAGGAGAGCGAGAGCACGGCCGGAAATCCACTCAAGGCCTGCAGGTCGGGCTCGGCGGCCTGGGACTCGAGGTAGCGCGAAATCGCGGCATCATAGGCGGCGGTCCGCTGGAAAACCTTCAGGGCGAGGCGGCGGCGCAACGCGAGCAGGCCGTCGGCCGGGCCGGCCATCGCCGCCAGCACCCCGGGATAATCGGACGGATCGCACACCACCGAAACGCTCTCATGGTTCTTCGCTGCGCTGCGGAGCATCGACGGGCCGCCGATGTCGATGTTCTCGATGGCCTCCTCGAAGTGCACGCCCGGCTTGGCGACCGTCTGCTCGAAAGGATAGAGATTCACCACGACGAGATCGATCAGCTCGATGCCGTTGCGGCGGGCCTCCTCGAGGTGCCCCGCCTTGTCCCGGCGGCAGAGCAGGCCGCCGTGGATCTTCGGGTGCAGGGTCTTCACCCGACCCTCCATGATCTCAGCAAAGCCGGTGTGCTGGCTGACCTCGGTCACTGGCAGCTTGGCGTCGGCCAGCATCTTCGCGGTGCCCCCGGTGGAGAGGAGCGTGAAGCCGTGCTGGCGCACCAGCGCCGTCGCGAACTCCAGCAGACCGGTTTTGTCGCTGACCGAAAGAAGCGCAAATTTCGCCATGATTCGGAAGTTTCTGGCGGACCGCAGTGCGTGCCAGCAAGCGGAAAGCCGCTTGCGGGCCGGACCTTCCCGCATCTCCTTTTCCCCGTGTCCGCGAACTCACTTGAATTGCCTGGGCTGACCGCCCGCCTCGACCGCCTGTGCCATCACCACGGCGGACTGGCCCTGCCGCCCGACAAGCCCCACGCCTTCGTGTACTACATCACGATTGGCAACAGCTCCGACCGCACCGTGACGCTGCTGGGCCGGAAATGGGTGATCCAGCACGCCGACGGCTCCAGCCAAGTCATCGAGGGGGACAAGATCGTCGGCGAAACCCCGCGCCTGCCCCCGGGCGAACAGTGGTCCTACCACAGCCACATGGTTACCGGCGACAACGCCCGGGTCACCGGCAGCTTCCACGGTGTCGACGAATTCGGCCAGCGCGTGCATGTCCTGCTCCCGACCTTCGCGATGGAAATTCCCGGCGAATCCGACTGAGCCCCGCTTTTGCTTGTGCGGCTCCCGGGGCTCCCTCTTGCTGCGATGACATGAAGTTAATTGATCTGAACCGCGATGGCGGCATCGGCGCCAACTCGCTGTTCGTCCAAATCGGAGAGCTGAATCTGGTAATCGACAGCGGCCTCCACCCCAAAAAGGTCGGCCGCGCGGCCGCCCCCGATCTTTCGCCGCTCCGCGGCAAGACGTTGGACCTGATCATCATCACGCACTGCCATCTCGACCACATCGGCAGCCTGCCCGTGCTGATGCGCGAGCACCCGAACACCCCGGTGATCATGACGACGTCGAGCCGGATGCTGATCGAGCGCATGCTCCACAACTCGGCGAACGTGATGATGCGCCAGCGCGAGGAGAACGACATCAAGGACTACCCGCTGTTCACCCACGACGACATCGACCGCCTCTCCGGCCGCCTCACCGGCCTGCCCTTCAACCACGCCAAGCGCTTCCGCGGCGCCAAGGACGAGATCGAGATCATCCTCCACCCGGCCGGCCACGTCGCCGGGGCGGCCGCCGTCGAGATCCGCCACAAGCACCGCGGGATCTTCTTCACGGGCGACGTCCTCTTCACCGACCAGCGCACGGTCCCCGGCGCCAAGTTCCCGGCCGGCCACTTCGACACCATCGTGACCGAGACCACGCGCGGCGACACCGAGCGCACCCCCGACCGCACGCGCGCCTCGGAAATGACCCGGCTGGTGGAGAGCATCAACGACACCATCCAGCGCGGCGGCTCGTTCCTCATCCCGGTCTTCGCCCTCGGGCGCATGCAGGAAGTGCTCACTATTCTCAACGACGCCCGCAAATTCGGGAAGCTTGTCGAGTGCCCTATCTTTGCCTCCGGCCTCGGCATGGACCTCGCCGACTACTTCGACGAGATCAGCCGCAAGACGAAGCACATCCAGTTCAACCGCGGTGTGATCAAGGAGCTCAAGATCAAGCCCACGCCCCGCAAGCTCAACGCCGGCGAAGACCAGCAGCAGAACGCGCTCTACATCGTCAGTTCGGGCATGCTCGTCGAGCGCACGCCCAGCTATGTGCTCGCGTCCGGCCTCGTCGGCCACGCCCGCAACACCATCGGATTTGTCGGCTACTGCGATCCCAGCACCCCCGGCGGCAGCCTGCTGAAGGCCAAGCAGGGCGACACCATCCTCTTCGAGACCTCGAACGTGAAGGCGAAGCTCAAGGCCCGCGTCGAGCGCTTCGAGCTCAGTGGCCACGCCGACCGCGAGGAGCTGCTCGAGTTTGCCGTCCAGTCCGAGGCCCGCTGCATCGTCCTCACGCACGGCGACCAGCCGGCGCGCGATTGGTTCGCCAAGCAGCTCGCCGTGCAGGCACCCAAGTCGAAGGTGCTCGATCCGGTGCCGATGAAGCCGTACGTGGTCTGAAGGCGGCGGGCGGCGGAAATCCCCTATAACGTAAAAAAGGGGCCCGATCTTTCACCTGAAATTTTTCGGGTGAAAACTACCTTGCTGGCCGCCTGAACGCCGGCGGGTTCCGATGGGTGCGCCTTCCCGGCGCATCATGAAAAACAAAACCCATCCGCAGCTCCCGCGGCCCCACGGCGTCTCGGGCTTCACGCTCGTCGAGCTCCTCACCGTCATCGCCATCATCGGCGTCCTCGCCGCCATCATCATCCCTACCGTCGGCAAGGTGCGCGAGTCCGCCCAGCGCACGGTCGACGCCAGCAACCTCCGCGAGATCCTCAAGGCGGCCATGCTCTACGCGGCCGACCACAACGACCGGCTGCCGGACCCGGCCGCGCTCGCGGCGGAGTTCCCGGATGTCGCCCCCGCGTTCCGTTTCCCGGCGGCCCTGGCCCGCGCCGGCCTCCTCACCGACCCCTCGGTCTATTTCGCGCGCAACGACCCCCATTTCAACGGCACCTACCCCACCGCGATCATCGATCCCGAGAGCGCCGGCCGGAACCAGCTCGCCGTCGCCTTCACCACCGGCCGCAGCCTCGCCTGGGAGTTTGTCGGCGGGGTGCGCCTGGGGGATGTACCCACGACGCCCGTCGCGTTCACCCGCGGCCTGACCAGCACCGGCACCTGGAGCCCGGCCACCGGGGTCTACGGCGATGCCGGGGGTTATGTCGCCTTTCTCGGCGGCAACGTCGTCTACCAGCCCTCCGTGGCCGGCCGCCTGATCTCCAACGCCTCCGGACGTACGGTCGACGACCTGCGTCAGGCCATCCCATACAACGAGACCAACCCGGCGAAGATCTACGGCACGCCGCCCGGCTCCGCCTCCCTGCTCGGCAGCCTGACTGGCACCGCCGCGACGGCTGGCCCGTAAGCAGATCCGGTAGGGCGGTGACTCCGTCACCGCCGCCCGCCCGGCGCACCTGCCGGCCCGATACCTGACCCCCGGGTAAGCAATATTCGCATTTTTTGGTATATTTCCCGCTTCCCCCGTTGCGGCCCGGGCCGCAACGTGCCTCGCCGCCATGACCATCCCGCCCAATCCGACTTCCGGCACGACTTATGTGATCGGCCACCGGAATCCCGACGCCGATTCGATCTGCTCGGCCATCGCCTATGCCGCCCTGAAGGAACGCCGCGGTGAGACCGGTTATGTCGCCGCCCGCTGCGGCAATTCCAACGCCCGCATCGACAGCATCCTTTCCCGTTTTCAGCACCCCCTCCCGGTTTACGTCAGCGACGTCTCGCCTCGCGTCCGCGATCTGATGAACCCCGAGGTCGTCTCGGTCGCCGCCAACTCCACCTGCGCCGAGGCCCTCGAGCTCATCGACCGCCACGACATCCGCCTGCTGCCCGTGACCGGGCCCGACCAACGCGTCGTCGGCACCGTGTCGCTTCCCCACTTGGGGGGCATTTTCATCCCGCGGCTCAGCGAGCCCCGGCTCATGCGTCAGGTCTACACCTCGCTCACCAACATCGTCCGCGCCCTCAAGGCCACCTCCCTCCACCTGCGGGACGAAAACACCGTCGGCCAGCTCTTCGTCCGCCTCGGCACGATGGACATCAAGTCCTTTTGGAAAGTCTCAGAGAAAGAGAAGATTCCTCCCGCCCTCGCCGTCATCATCGTCGGCGACCGGCGCGACGTGCAGGAGCGCGCCATCGAGATCGGTGTCCGCGCCATCGTCATCACCAGCAATCTTGAGCCCGATGCCGACATCGTGGAGCGCGCCAAGGCCAAGGGCGTCAGCCTGATCCTGAGCCCGCACGACTCGGCCACGACCGCCTGGGTCGTGCGCACCGCCTCGCTGATCGAGCGCGTGATCGAGGCGGACTTCACCTCCGTCCATCCCGACGCGCGCATCGAGGACGTTCGGCGCAAACTCGCCCCCGGCAACGGCCCGGCCGCGCTGATGGTCCTCAACGAGCAGGGCGCCCTGATGGGCGTGCTTTCCCGGAGCGACGTGCTCAAGCAGGTGAAGACCCGGCTCGTGCTCGTGGACCACAACGAGATCACGCAGGCCGTCCCCGGCGCCGACCAGGTCACCATCGCCGAGATCATCGACCACCACCGGCTCGGCGCCCTCAACACCGCGCAGCCGATCCTCTTCATCAACGAGCCCGTCGGCTCGACCTGCACGATCATCGCCGACCTGTTCCGCCGCGACAACCTGATGCCCGACGCCAACCTCGCCGGCATCATGATGTCAGGGATCATCTCCGACACCCTCAACCTCAAGGGCCCGACCGCGACCCCCAAGGATGCCACCATCCTCGAGTGGCTGGCCGGGATCGCCGGCCTGCCCGCCAAGGTCCTGGCCGACGCCATCTTCAGCTCGGGCTCCGTCATCCTCGCCAGCCCGCCGGCCAAGGTCGTGCGCTCCGACTTCAAGGTCTACGAGGAGGAAGGTGTCCGTTTTGCCGTCTCCCAGGTCGAGGAACTGGGTTTTGCGAACTTCTGGCAGCACGCCCGCGAACTCGCGACCGCCCTGCAGGACCTGCGGCAGGCCGAGGAGCTCACGTTCGCCTGCCTGCTCGTCACCGACATCAACACCCAGAACTCTCTGCTCATGGTCAAGGGCGACGCCGGGCTGATCCAGCGCATCTCCTACGCCCACGTCGAAAAGGACGAGATCTTCGACCTCCCGGGCATCGTCAGCCGCAAGAAGCAGCTGATCCCGTACCTGACGTCGCTCCTCAAGGAAATGGCCGCCGAAGGCGCTGTCGCCCGCGCCCCCACCCGCTCCCCCTTCACGCGCAAACGCCGCCCGTCCTGAGGCGGCGGGATTCCCGGTAGGGCGCGCGACTCCGTCGCCGCCGGCCGATGAATCAACCACGGCGGTCACGGAGTGACCCGCCCTACCGGAAAACCCACCCCAATTGCGGCGTTGCCATCCTCTCCGCCGCTTTTGCATCGTGGTATCTTCATGACCGCCGAGTCCGCACCCGCCGGGGCCCCTGCGCCCGCCGACTTTATCCGCGACATTGTTGCCCAACACGTCGCGGAGCGGCGCTATGCGAAGATCGTGACCCGCTTTCCGCCCGAGCCCAACGGCTACCTGCACCTCGGCCACGCCAAGTCGATCTGCCTGAACTTCGGCATCGCCCGCGAGAACGGCGGCACCTGCAACCTCCGGATGGACGACACCAACCCGGCCAAGGAGGACATCGAGTACGTCCAGGCCATCACGACCGACGTCCACTGGCTGATCGACGGCTGGGCGGACCACTGCCTCGGCCTCAAGCCGAAGGGCGCCGTGCCGGCCGCGCAGATCGCCCACGGGAAACCCGACTTCTATGCGGCATCGGTTCCGCCCTCCGACCTCGGCCATCCGACCTCCGGAACCGAGCCGTTCTACGCCAGCGACTACTTCGAGCAGATCCACGCCTACGCGGTGACCCTGATCACCCTGGGCCGCGCCTACGTCTGCGACCTCTCGCCCAAGGAGACCGAGGAATACCGCGGTTCGCCTGACAAACCCGGCCGCGACAGCCCCTACCGCAACCGCAGCGCGGCCGAGAACCTCGACCTCTTCGCCCGCATGCGCGCCGGGGAATTCCCGGATGGCGCCCGCTCGCTCCGCGCCAAGATCGACATGGCGTCGCCCAACATCTGGCTGCGCGATCCCCTGCTCTACCGCATCCGCCACACCGCCCACCACCATGCGGGCGCCAAGTGGTGCCTCTACCCCCTCTACGATTTCGCCCACTGCCTGAGCGATTACCTCGAAGGCATCACCCACAGCATCTGCACCGTCGAGTTCGAGGTCCACCGCCCACTCTACGACTGGATCCTCGGCTCTCTCGACCTCCCCCGTGCGCTGCCCCACCAGTACGAGTTCGCGAAGCTGAACCTCAGCTACATGGTCTTCAGCAAGCGCCGCCTCCTGCACCTCGTGCAGTCCGGCGCCGTCTCGAGCTGGGACGACCCCCGCCTGCCCACCATCGCCGGCGTTCGCCGTCGCGGCATCCCGGCCAGCGCCCTGCGCCGCCTCGCCGCTGCGGTCGGCGTCACCCGGTTCGACAGCGTCACCGACCTCGCCCTGTTCGAGCACATCGTCCGCGAGGAGTTGAACGTCACGTCCCAGCGCCGGCTCGCGGTCCTGCGCCCCGTGAAGATCGTCCTGACCAACATTCCCGCGGGCGAATCCATCCCCTGCACCGCCACCAACAACCCGCAGGACGAAACCCCGACGACCCGGCCGATCGCCCTCACCCGGGAGGTGTTCATCGAGTCCGACGACTTCGCCGAGGTGCCGCCGCCGAAATATTTCCGCCTCAAGCCGGGTGGCGAGGTCCGCCTGAAGTACGCCTGCATCATCAAATGCGACGAGATCGTGAAGGACACCTCCGGCCGGATCACCGAGCTGCGCTGCACCGCCGAGCTCGACACCCGCGCCGGGCACCCCAACGCGGACAAGAAGGTCAAGGGCACCATCCATTGGGTCAGCGCCACCGACTCCGTCGCCGCCGAGGTCCGGCTCTACGACCGCCTCTTCAACGTGCCCGAGCCGGGCGCTGACGATGATTTCCTGAAGCACCTCAACGCCCACTCCCTCGAGGTCGTGACCGCCCGCGTCGAGTCCTCGCTCCGGGATGTCCCCGCCGGCGTCTGTTTCCAGTTTGAGCGCCTCGGCTACTTCACGACTGACTCCCACGACCACCAGGCCGGCAGCAAGCTCGTCGTCAACCGCACCATCAGCCTGAAGGACACCTGGGCCAAATCCCCGGGCGCCAAATGAAGCAAAGCATCGTCACCCTCGACATGGAGGGCGTCCTCACGCCCGAAATCTGGATCGCCGTCGCCGAGCGCACCGGCGTCGAGGCCCTGCGCCGCACGACCCGGGACGAGCCCGACTACGACAAGCTGATGCGGTTCCGCATCGGCGTGATGCAGGAACACGGCATCACCCTCTCGCGCATCCAGGAGATCATCGGCGGCCTGAAGCTCCTGCCCGGTGCCGCCGAGTTCCTCGCCACCCTCCGCGAGCAGGTGCCGGTCATCATTCTTTCGGACACCTTTGAGCAGTTCGCCCAGCCCTTCCTCAAGCAGATGCACTGGCCGGTCCTGTTCTGCCACCGCCTGCTCGTGACCGACGACCGCATCACCGGCTACCAGCTCCGGATGAACGACCAGAAACGCCACTCCGTTGAGGCACTCAAAAAGCTCAACTACCGCGTGGTCGCCGCCGGCGATTCGTTCAACGACACCACCATGCTCGGCGCTGCCGACCACGGCATCCTTTTCCACGCCCCGGAGAACATCGTGAAGCAATTCCCGCAGTTCCCCGCGGTAAATGAGTACGACGAGCTGCTGGGTCTGATCCGCCAAAAGCTGAAGGACTAGTTCATTCGGTTGCTTTTCCGCTCGCGCGCCGGGGGAAAACTTTCACTTCTGGTTCATGCCGCTCCCTGCCGCGATCCATCGCGTTGTTCCCGCCCTGCTCGTCCTCGTTGCCTTGCTAGTCGCCCCGACCGCCCGGGCGGCCGCCGCCAAGCAGGCCGCGCCAGCGCGTCCCGCCCAGTCGACCGCCGTCACCGGCGGCTACAAGGGCGCCATCGTCCTCGATGCCGCCACCGGCAACGTGCTTTTCGAAGACAACCCTGACTACTCCGGCCCGCCCGCGAGCATGGCCAAGCTGATGACCTTCGCCGTGCTGCACGACCACCTCGCCAAAGGCACCCTCACCCTCGACACCGTCGTCAAGGCCGTCGCGGCGGACACCAAGATGGGTGGCACCCAGGTCTGGTTGAAGGAGCACGAGGAATTCCCCGTCGAGGAGCTGATCTACGCCATGATGATCCAGTCGGCCAACGATGCCGCCTACGCCCTGGCCCGTACCGCCTCCGGCTCCGTCGACGCCTTCGTCGCCGAGATGAACGCCAAGGCGCGCGAGCTCGGCATGACGCACAGCACCTTCCGCACGCCCCACGGCCTCCCGCCGGCCAACCGCCGGATCGAAGAGGGCGACATCACGACGCCCAAGGACTATGCCCTGCTCTGCCGCTATCTCGTCCTCCAGACCGACGTGTTGAAATACACCTCCGTCCGTTTGCGCGACTTCGGCGCGCCCGTCCGGGCCAAAGTCGTTGAGATGAAAAACCACAACAATCTCCTCGGCAAAGTTGCCGGGGTGGACGGCCTTAAGACCGGTTTTACCAACAACGCTGCCTTCTGCCTCTCCGCCACCGCCCAGCGCAACGGCCGCCGGATCATCGTCGTCGCCATGGGCGGCGAGTCCGCCCCAAAGCGGGACCTGAAAGTCACCGAGCTGATCGAACGCGGCTTCGCGGCGCTGCCCATGGTCGGCCCCGCCCCCGTCGACCCCGGCGCCACTGCCAGTGCCCCGGTGGCCGGCAAGGCCGTCCAGATCCCGATCGGGGGTCCCGCCGCCCCGGCGGCCGCTCCCGCGGCTGGGGCCGACGACACGATCAGGCTCTCGTTGCCGAAGCGGAAGTGATCGGGCGGGCTCAGGATTCCCACGATCCGAACGCTCAACGTTTAACGCTGAATGCTTAACGCTCAAGTAAGGCAAACTCAGGGCCCAACCTAAGCGTTAAGAGTTCAGCGTTAAAAGTTCAGCGTTTCCGGGCCTTCAAGTCACTTCCGCGAGGCTGCAACGTCTAGCTCCCTGGATCTTATTTGCCCCATGAACGCCATTTGTCGTCTCGTCGCCTGCTTCGCCCTCGCCCTGACCGCCCGCGCCGACTTGCCGGTCGTCGTCACCGCCAATCCGGTGCTGGCCGACATCGTCCGCCAGGTCGGCGGCAACACGGTCCAGGTGGAGGTCCTGCTCCCGAACGACGTCTCCTCGCGCGAGTACGAACCCACCGAGGAAACCGCCCGGAAGCTCGGGAACGCCGGGCTCCTCATCGTCAACGGCGCGGGCTACGAGCCGTGGCTCGAGCAGCTCGTCAAGATGGCCAAGTACACCGGCCCGGTACTTCATGCCACCGAGAACGTGCCGCTCTACGACCAGGCGGACGCGCTGCACCAGCCCGACACGGACGAGGGCTTCAAGAACCTCTTCGAGTCGACCGACTTCGACCCCTTCGCCTGGCATGACCCGCGCAATGTCGTGGCGTACGCCGAGAGTATTGCCAAGGGCCTCGCGGCCTTCCTCCCGATGGATGGATTGAAGGTGATCGACGAGAACCTCGCCACCTTCTCCACCGCCCTGCTCGCCGCCCACCAGGAGGCCAAGGACAAGCTGGCCTCGATTCCCGTCGCGAAGCGCCGCCTCGCCTCGCCCTACGATGCCTTCCGCTATTTCGCCAAGGCCTACAATTTCCAGCTCAACTCCGTCCCGGGCCTGGCCAGCGGAACCGAGCCTCGCCCCGCGGCGATGGAAAACCTGCTCCGGGGTATCACCCAGCTGCGCGCGCCCGCCGTGTTTTTTGAACCCGCCGCCAACCTCCGCACCCTGGAGCGGATCACCAAGGAGACTGGCGCGAAGACCGTGACCACCCTCATCACCGAGGGCCTCGGCCCGGTCGGCTCGCCCACCGGCACCTACCTCGGAATGTTCCGCGCCAACGTGGACGCGATTGCCGCGGCGCTGAAGTAGGCCTTCTCGGAATTTGGCACGCAGAGAGCGCAGGGAACGCAGAGTTCGGAAAGAGAGCCGCACCGGGTTCCGCTTGCCTCCGAGTGTGCGATAGCACGGTAGGGTTGAGGCGGTGCCTCAACCGGGATCGATCATCGCGGCTGAGGCACCGCCTCAGCCCTACCTCATGCAATCCCTCGTTTCCTCCGTTACCTCCTGTAAAAACAAAACCCGCTACCCGAAGAGCAACCCGGCGGCGAACGTCAGGAAGACCACGCCGAGCGCGCGGTCGATCCAGTGACCCTGCCGGAGGTAGCTCCGGCGCACGGTCTCCCGGGTGAACACGAGCGACACGAGGGAAAACCAGGCCATCGTGGCCAGCGACATCCACAGCCCGTAGCCGGCCTGGATCAGCTTCGGGGTTTCCGGGCTCACTACGACCGGGAACAGCGCGATGAAAAACAGCGCCGCCTTGGGGTTGAGCGCATTGGTCAGGAATCCGGCCGCAAATGCGGCCCGCGGCCCGGGAGCAGTCCCCCCGGTGAGTCCAACGTTGTCCGCCGAGCGTCGCCGCGAACGCAGGCCCTCCACCCCGAGGAAGGTCAGATACGCCGCCCCGGCATACTTGAGGACGGTGAAGGCCGCGGCCGCACTGAGGAGCAGCAAGCCCAACCCCAGCACGCAGTATGTCGCGTGCAGCAGAATGGCCGAGCCGATGCCCACACTCGTCCACACCGCGGTGCGCCTCCCATGTGCCAGGCTCTGCCTCAGCACCATCGCGAAGTCGGGCCCCGGACTGGCTACCGCCAGCAGATGGGCCACGGCGATCCGGGCAAATTCGGGGGCGTAGGGGGACATCACTCGCCGGGCGGCGTGGCCGCGAGCCGCCGTTCAATCCGTCTGTCCGGCACCAGCCAGAGGAGCGCCACCACCACATAGAGAACGTGCGACAAGATCGGGGTCACAAATGAAATGAGGATACCGACCAGGATGCACACGGGAGAGATCTTCCCCTTCCAGTCCCGCCCAACCGCCGTGGCCAGCACCCCGTCGCGGCCCTGCTGGGCGATGATGGTCAGCTGGAGAACGTAGTAGGCAACCGCCGCCATGAACAGCACCCCGCCGTAAACCGCCGTCGGCAGCGCGGAGAATGTATTTTCGCCCATCCACCCCGTCACAAAGGGAAACAACGACAGCCAGAACAGCAGGTGCAGGTTCGCCCAGAG
The DNA here is from genome assembly GCA_903925425.1 of uncultured Opitutia bacterium. Classification (GTDB taxonomy): domain Bacteria; phylum Verrucomicrobiota; class Verrucomicrobiia; order Opitutales; family Opitutaceae; genus CAIYFD01. The sequence goes on from CAIYFD010000214.1 coordinate 22,968, forward strand.
AATCCCGCCGGTCACATGGCCCGCACTGTGGAACAGGTGGTGGTGGTTGTTCCAATAGATGCCGACGTAGACGAAGCTGAGGACGTAGCTCAGGAAAACCCACTGCAGCTCCTTGAGCGTCTGCCAATCCACGCCATGCGGGACCTTCATCTCCAGCACCATGATCGTGATAATGATCGCCAGAACCCCGTCGCTGAACGCCTCGAGCCGGTTCTTTTGCATGGGCAAACCATGCGCGGGCTGCCAACGGGCTCAAAAGGAAAATCACGAGGGCTGTAGCCTGACCGCCCCGGTAGGGCGGCCGCTCCGCGGGCGCCGGAATTTTGCCCGCACTACCGCTTCGCCTTCCCCGGTAGGACGGCGACTCCGCTCGCCGCCGAGAGCCAACGGCGTGGACAGAGTCCACGCCCTACCAGTCGGACGGGAACGCGAGTGCCCCTCCCCCATCGGGGGCCACGAATCGCCCCGGGATTGACCTGCTGGTCCCGCCCGGCAGTAACAAGCCGGCGCCTGCCACCCCACCCCATGATCCGGCTGCTGACGTTCGTCCTCGCCCTATCGGGCGCACTCGTGGCCCGCCTGCCGGCCGCGGAGGCCGCCGCCACGAGCCGGCCCGACCCAAAGCAGGCGGCACAGCAAAAGGCCGCCGAGAAGGTCTTCGATCTCTCCCGGCTGCACGTGATCAACATCGTGATTTCCGAGGAGGGCGTGCGGCACCTGACGGAAATGAGCGACACCCGCTACCGGTGCACGTTCACCTTCGACGGGCTCGAGCTGAAGGATGTCGGCGTGCGCCAGGCAGGCGGCGTGTTTCATCCCTACCAGCCGATCACCGGCAAACCGAGCCTGAGCCTGAAGTTCAACGCCTTCGTGAAAGGCCAGCGACTCCACGGCCTCGAGAAACTCGTCCTGAAGAACCAGGCCCAGGACCAGAGCCTGCTCAATGAGCACCTCACCTATGAGATGTTCCGCCGCGCGGGTGTCCCCGCGGCCCTGACCTCCTACGCCGTCGTGCGGCTCAACGGCCGCCCCGCCGGGATCTATCTCATGCGCGAGCCGGTCGACGACGACTTCATGCTGCGGAACTTCGGCCAGGCCAACGCGGGCGGGAACCTCTACGAGCTGGAGTTCCATGCGGGCGACTTCGTGCGCAACGCCGGGTGGGCCGACCTCAAGGACGAGGCCAAGGAGAAGCGGAACCGCGCCGATCTCATCGCGCTCGCCGCCGCCGCGGCCGCAACCCCCGATGCGGCCTTCGTCCCGAACTTGGCGAAGCACCTCGACCTCGATCGCGCCGCGACCTACTTCGCGGTGGAGACCCTGACTGCGCACTGGGACGCGATCTCCTACCGCAACAACAACACCTACCTCTACCACCTCGCCGGAGCGGACCGTTTTGTGATCATCCCCCACGGGGCCGACCAGGCATTCGGCGGCCGAGGCGGCCGCGGCGGATTCCGGGGCGGCGGCACCGGTGGGTTCCCGCCGGAACTGCTCGCGCAGCGTTTCCGGACCGTGCCCGAGCTCACCGCCAAGTACGAGGCCGAGTTCGCCCGCGCGGGCGGCGCCGTCGTGTGGGACGAGGCCGCCCTGCTCGCCCGGGTCGAGCAGATCGCAAAGCTCCTCGCGTCCTACGACCGCCCCAACGAAATCGCCTCCGACTTCGCCCGCTTCACGAGCAACCGCCCCTGGGTCGAGTCCTTTATCCGCAACGGCCAGTAAACATCGCGGCCGGCGCGTCAGCCTTACCTTCACACCGCGTGCTGGTCGATGAAGGTGCGAATTGCCGTCGGGGTCGCCTTGATCCGGTACTTCACGATGGGGAGCGACTTGAGTGCTTCCAGCGCGGGATGCGTGGACTCCACGCCGGTCGCGGCCCGGATCGCGTCCGGGAACTTCGCCGGGTGCGCGGTCGCCAGCACCACGCTGATCCGGTCGGGATTCAGCTCCTTGAAGCCGCAGGCGGTGTGCGGATCGACCACGTAACCATGCTCGCGGTAAACCCGGCCGATGATGCCTTGGATCTCCCCGTCGGTGCAGCGCGAGGAACTAAAGGAGCCGCGGTCAAAATTCTCGAACGTGTAGCCGCCCGTCGCCTTGAAGGTCTGCATCACCTCGCGCACCCGCGCCTGATTGCAGCCGAGGCTGTAGTAGAGGAAACGCTCGAAATTCGAGGACACCTGGATGTCCATCGACGGCGCGAGGCTCGGGTGCACGTCGCCCACGCGGTACTCCCCGGTCGTGAACAACCGGTGGAGAATGTCGTTCTGGTTGGTCGCGACCTTGAAGCCCGCGATCGGCACGCCCATCTGCTGGAGCAGCCAACCCGCGCAGACGTTGCCGAAATTTCCGGTGGGAACGACGAACTCGACATTACCGCGCTCACTCGCGGGCAGGCGCAGCCACGCGTAGAGGTAATAGACGCACTGCGGCAACACCCGGGCCAAATTGATCGAGTTGACGGCCGAGAGCCGGTGACCGGTGCGGAACGCCTGGTCGCCAAACACTTCCTTCAGGGCCGCCTGCGCGTCGTCGAAGGTGCCATCCACCGCGAGGGCAAAGACGTTGTCCACCCCGGTGCACGCCATCTGACGCTCCTGCAGCGGCGAGACGCGGCCGTCGGGAAAAAGAATGAAAATGCCGGTGCCGGGCTTGCCCAGCAGTCCGTGGATCGCAGCCGCACCGGTGTCGCCCGAGGTGGCACCGAGGACATTGATCGACTCCCGGCGCACGCGGCACTGGCGCTCGTAGAGGTTGCCCAGCAGCTGCAGGGCGAAGTCCTTGAAGGCCAGCGTGGGCCCGTGAAACAGCTCCAGCACATGCGTGCGGGCATCAAGCCGGCGCAGCGGCGCGATCTCCGGGTGCGAGAACCGGGTGTACGATTTCGCCACGATCGCCCGCAGTTCCTCGACCGGGATGTCGGTCGCGAAGATCCGCATGAACTCAAAGCACAGGTCCGCGTAGCCAAGCTTCTCCCAGCGCGCGAGGTCCGCACTCGAAATCGCCGGCAGAGACTCCGGCAAATAAAGCCCGCCATCCGGCGCCAAGCCGGTGGCCACGGCGTCGGAAAATCCGAGCGCTGGCGTCTGGCCTCGTGTCGAAATGAATTTCATTGATTCGGAAGATTTGCCACAGAGGCACAGAGCTCACAGAGCCCAAGCCTCGTTGTTTTAGTTTGATTTCCGAATCACGGAATCGACAAGGCTTGGGCTCTGTGAGCTC
>CAIYFD010000215.1 GCA_903925425.1 uncultured Opitutia bacterium
CCGGCGGCAGCCCGATGTAGGCGTATGCGGAACAGATGAGCGCGAAAATAACCGCCAATCCGGGCAGCTCGAATCGATTGCCGCATGCAGTTCCTTCACGCCGACCTAAAAATCTACTGAGCTTCGGCAACATCGAATACAAGCTGCAAGGGAAACGGCAGGAAGAGCGGCGCGACAAGCCGCAATTTGCGCGGCTCCGAGCCGGCCCGGGCCGTTTCAAGTCCGCCTCCACCTCCCCCCGGAACTCCCTGCCATCAGGCCCAGCAGGATCAACCACGCTACGGCGCTGATCGCCAGCGCAAGCCAAAGGGTGCGAGTACCCGAATAGCGCACTTCAACCCGGTTTGTCCCCTTGTCCACCCGCACCGCCACGCGACTGTTGGGCGAACGTTCCACCGGACGCTCGGTGCCATTGACCCAAGCGCGATAGCCCGGGATGAAGGCGCGGGGGATCTCGAGCAGAACCGGGGCGGCCGCAACCGAGGTTGTCGCATGGTACGAGGGGATAAGAGCGTCGGTCCGCACCGGCAGGGACTGCGGGTCGAAGGTCAGCTGCTGCACATCGGCAAACTCCAGCGGCATCGCCGCACCCGGTTTCTGGGCGGACCGCTGGAAAGTAAACTCCACCGGTTGGGGGCTGGCGCCGCTGTTCCAGATCGAAACCACCTTGGGCCGGCCCGGCGACACGCCAAAGCTGTTCGGGCCGAAACCCGCCTCTGGCAACTCATACTCGCGATACCAGCCCCGGGGTCCGCGCATGATCAGGACACCGTCGTACGGTCCGGCCAGGAAACGGAAACGCAGCGCCCGGTGTTCGCCGGGTGCGAGCGTAAGACGAAGCGAGAGACGAAAGAAAAGCGGGTTGTCCGGCTCGGGTGCAGCCGTGATGCGCTGCCAGCCGGAGTCGTCCCATGGCAGCCGGGCCACCGCCTCAAGTCGGGGATTCTTGGCGTCCAGCAAACGGCTCTCGAGCCGGTAGTCAGCCACCCCGTTGACCAGATAGGGCGAGGCGGGCATGCCGGGAAAAAAATAGGCGAACTGGCGCACGTTCTCCGGCCGCAAGACATCCAGGTGATCGCCCGTCGCCGCCAGGGTCCTTGCCCCCCGGGCGGTGTGCTTCCTCGATTCCGCCACGCTCCACATGCAGGCAACCCCGAGCACCACCGCCAGCATTCGCTCGAGCCGTGGCTGACGCGTCATCCACGCCTCGGAACCGATCGCCCCCGCAAAAATCCCGAGCCCAACCAGCACCGGCAGGTTGCGCAGCCACAGGCTCACACTGCTGATCCCAATGATGGCCGGCGGCACCTGCGCCAGCAACGCGCGGGTCAGAAACGGCACCGGGAAATAAAGGACGAGGGCCGTCAAGGTCGCCAGCGCGAGCACCCTGACATCCCGTCGCTTCGAAGCCCAGGAAGCGCTCACCCCGATCACTCCGAGCAAAAGCAACGCCCAGCCGGGCTGCAGATCACCGAGCAGATTCGCCCCAGGCGACACCGGTCGGAGGTTGCCTGGAAAAAGATCCTGCACGATCCCAAACGCCGCGGCCGCTGCGCCCGTTGGCGGCCCCGACAGGAGAGCAGCAACCAGCACACCGGCGAGAATCATGCCATAGGTCGCTTCCATCCGTCGTTCGCGCCACGGGCAGGCAGCCCACTGCCCGACCACCGCCGCCTCGATCAGCGCCAACCCCAAAATTGCACCCAGCCAAAGGGCGTAGGATTGCATGCCGAACGACAGCGCGCCCGCCGCGACGGCTGCGGACACGGCCCATGGCCAATGGCGCGTGGCCACAAAACGCATCCCGCACGCCAGCCCAACCGCGAGCACCGCCAGCGAGTTCACCCCGGAACCGCCCGGACCGGGCGCGGGATTCGCCAGCGAGATTTCCGCGACCGACCAAAAATAGCCCACCGTGAGCAGCCCGAAAAGCACCGCGCCCCCAGCGGCGCGGACCCAGGATCCGGAGCCGGCCTCACCCGCGAACAGTCTCAACCCCTGCATCAGGCCCGTGAAAATAGTCAGCCAGAGACCCACCGGCGCATGGCAGTACCAGACCAGGGCTAGCCCCGCCGCCAGCGCGATCCAGCCCTCCCCGTCGTCGTGGCGCAGTAGCCGGACATTCCCATAAAGCGCGAGCGGCAGCCAGCCGAACGCCATGAAGGTCATGTACATTTCCTGGTCAAAAATGTAGCCGAGCATCGCGGGCGCACTCACGTAGAGGGCGGCCAGCACCCCCGCCACCCACAGCCGCGTTCCCAACCGGAGCAGGCACCCGAGACAGGCAAACGCGGCCAGCATGGCCGTCGCGATCACCGTCAGATGCTGGATTGCGGCCGGCCCCAGGGTCCGGCCCGAGAGCAGGTCCAGTCCCAAGCCAAGATATTGATAGTAGGGCGCAGTCCGCAGGGGGTGCACCACACCCTCGAACATGAACTCCGACTGACCCACGAGGACGGGGAAGACCCCCGACCTTGCCTGAGCCAGCACATCCGCCATGCCGTAGACGTAGGATTGCGCGTCCAAGCCGCCAAAAAAATCCGGGATCAGGAACGGACGGTAAAGCCAGACCACGAGTAGGGGAAGCGCAGCCAGGACGAGTTCACCGGCCACCCCGCGTCGATCCGCCTCCGGATCGATCCGGCGCTGCAGCCAGCGCAGGATGGACACGAGAATGATCGACCCCGCCAGCACGTACGCCCCCTGCGGCGCGGTCGGAAAACGGGAGCGCCCACCGGCGGACATCATGCCCGGAAGCCAGACCCCGGCCCACGCGGCCAACGCGAGAATCCATCCCAGCGACCGCTTCCGGGACGGGCCTTCGCCACCCAAGGCGGCCATGGCCGGCAAACCGAGCAGCACGAGGTTCATGAACGGACCATTGGGCCGGAGATACCAGCCCTTCAGGCAGGCTGCGATCGAAAGGGCGGCCGCCAGCCACACGATATTCGTGATGATTCGGGCACGGCGCACGGCCGGGGTTTGGGGCATCACGTTGTGCTCGTAGCAGATCAGCCTTCGGGATCAATCCGGAAGCCCGAAAGACTTTCACTTGAGCTGCCTGCGGAACCCGGGGAGCCTGAGCCTTACCCCATGCAGAGCCCGTCCTATGGATCCGTAATTCCGGCAAACTCCAGGGTTTCGCTTGGCACCTATCTGGCAATCGTGGCGACAGACGGCCTCCTGGCCTTTGCGCTGTTCGCGATCACGACGGGATACTGGCTCGGACGCTCCCTGCCAGCGAAGGGTTTTGCCGCGATGGTGGGCTGCGTTGTCCTCGGTCAGGCGGCCGCGCGATTCATCCGGCTGCCCGCCAATATCGGAAAAGTCGGGGACCTTGCGCGGCTGGTTGCGGGCAACCTTTTTGCCGCCGGCCTGTACCTGATCTTGAGATCGAGCATCGGCACCGCGGTTGGCCGCGGCACCTATGTCGAACTGCTCGCCGCGCTCACCTTGCTGCAGGTGATCTGCCGCCTGACGACCAGGTCACCGCGCGCCGCGGGCGAGGGTTTGCGGTTGGCGTCAATCGCCGCGGCCATCGTGTGGTTGCACGAACCCCTGCTGACCAATGGAACAATCGGAGCGGGAGATGCCGCCTGGTACCGCAACATGGCCGCCGACTTTGTTTCCCAGTGGCGCGACGGGATTTTCCCGGTCTTTGTCGGGCAGACCGGGTTTGCGTTTAATGGCGCCGTCAGCCCGCTGCGCCTCGCTCCCGGGCTCCAGCATTTCACCGGCCTGGTCGATCTGGCCACGCTGCACAGCCTTCCCTTCGGCGGCATTCTGAACGCGACCCTGCTGGCCTGCTATGTGGCCGCGACCCTTTCCTGCTACGCCTGCCTGCGCGCCATTGAATCACGCACCCCTTGGCTCGCTCTGGCCATGGCCCTGCTTTTCTCCGCCTCGCCGGGCCTGCTGGCCCTCGCCTACACCGGCGATCTCTACATGAGCATCACGGCGCTGCCCTTCGTGCCGCCCTTGTTCTACGGAGCCTGGCGCTCCCTCGCGCAGCGTGACCTCACAGGCATCGTCATCATGGTCGCCGCGTCCGCGGCGCTCTGGCTTTGCCATCCACCGATCGCCCTCTGGGGCACCCTGGCGGTCTGCGTTATGCAGCTGCTCCGCCTGTTCCGCGACGGCAGGCAGTCGGCGACCTGGCGCCACTGGGGCATCGGAGTCGGCTGCTTTGCCTCGCTCGCAATGATCCCGGCCGCCTCCCTGGCCAGTCTCGGGATACCAGGGATCTCGGTCGATCTCGTGCTCCCGCTCGGTTACATCCGCACTGCCTTCCCGCTCTCCTTCCGCCCGGTGAACCCAGTGGTGAGCGACTATGGTCACTACCAGCTCGGATGGACCCTCTGGGGCGTATTGGGGCTCGGCCTCATCGGACTCGCATTGGGCCGCAACCGGCGGCTCCCGGTCGTCGCCCTTCTGGCGGCCGCCATCGGGCTCTATCTTTTCCTAGCTCCCATTCCCGGCCTTTTGGACCTTCTCTGGAAATCCCTTCCCCAGGCCTTTTGCGACATTACGAACCTCTGGCCGATGCAGCGCCTCTATGTGCTGCTGGCCGCGCTGATCGTCTTCTTTTCCTTCGCCACCCTCAGCGGCCTAGTCGTGCGCCACCGCTGGACCGGTACGCTGCTGCTCTTGCTCGCCGCCGGCGGGGCGGTCTGGTCGGTCAAGGAGGCAAAGAAATTCCAGAAGCTAGCCCACCGAACCACCACGCCCGCCGCCGCCGTCGCCCAGCGGATGCTGCCGCAAAACCGGATCCTCACCCGCTATGCGTTCAATGCGATGGCGGCCATACCTCCTTATTTCTCCCACGGCTTCATCGATCCCCTTATGCCCAACCGGGTCCTGGCCGCCGGCTCGTTGGTCGAGATCGCCTCGAACGCCAACGCCGCCCAACTACCCTCAGCCCCGACCCCTTCCGCCAGTTCCGGCATCCTCCGCGCCACCCGGCCAGATCCCGACCAGCCGACGCTCGTCATGGAACCGACTTTCCGACTGGAGCCAGGCCGGCGTTATGCACTCACCATCGAGTTCGCCCACCCCGAGTTCGCCGGCTCGCTTTCGTTTCGCGGCCAAAGGCTCTCGCGCGACTACTGGATGCCCGACTCCGGCTACGACACGAAAACGGTCGCCCCGTCGCAGGCCTTTGGCGCCCTACCCGACCGGTCGCACACCGTGACACTCTGGACCGACGGCAATACCGCCGAGGACGTCCGATTGATCTTCTTTTTCACCGACCCCCAGACCGCGCGCGCCGTGACCGAATACGGCACCTACCGGTTCCACGAATTCGACCCGGCAAACCTTCCGGTCAACGTGACTGGATTGGCCCCATATCGCGCCAAGGTCCGCACCTCCGCCCCGGCGTTCCTCGAGACACCCCAGCTGTTCCTGGAAGGCTATCGCGCCATCGTGAACGGAAAGACCGTGAAACCCCGGCGGTCGCCCTACGCGCTCCTGATGGTTCCGCTGGAGCCTGGGGAAAATTCGGTACAAATCGATTTCCCCGGTCCGACCGTGCTCCGTCTCGCCTATTTCCTGAGCGGCACCTGCTGGCTGACTTTGCTCGCATTCGGCACCGTGCTTGGCTGGCGCACAATACGCCGGCCCGGCCGTGACCGGGCGTCAGCCCCTTAGCGGTATTCGTAGGTGGCCGTGACCACCACATTGTACTGCGTGAAGGAATCGACCGCATCGACGGCGAACTTCAAATAGACCTGATTGTCCTCGATCGAGGTCTCGAGCACCTTCATCTCGCCGTTCTTCGACATCACGTCGACCTTGGCGGTTTTGAAAAC
>CAIYFD010000216.1 GCA_903925425.1 uncultured Opitutia bacterium
CGCCGGCACGTGGTAGTGCCGGTAGGTTTCCTGCGCGTTGTCCTGGAGTGCGCCGCGCATGATCAGCCACACGATGAGCTCGATGCCCTCGGCGCCGGCATCGCGGATGTAGTCGACGTGCGTCAGGTTGACGAGCCGGGCCGGGTTGGCCGTCAGGTCGTTGAGGAACGCGGTGTCCCACTCCTTGTTGATCAGGCCGGAGCGCTCGCCGTGGATCTGGTGCGACATGCCGCCGGTGCCGAAGATCACGACCTTGGTGTCCTTCGGGTAGGCCTCGACGGCCTTGCGGATCGCCTGGCCCAACGCGTAACAACGGCGGCCGGTCGGCTGCGGGTAGAGGACCACGTTGACCTCGATGGGCACGACCTTGAACGGCCATTCCTTCGGTTGGCCGCAGGTGATGGACAGTGGGACCGTCAGGCCGTGGTCCACCTGCAACTGGTGCATGATGGTGAGATCGAACCCGTCGAGCACGAGCGACTCGACCAGATGCCAGGCAAGATCGGGATCACCCTTCACGGCCGGCACCGGGCGGGGGCCCCAGCCCTCGTCGGCCGGCTTGAACTCGTCGCCCACGCCGATCGCGAACGTCGGGATGGTGTCGGGCGGCAACGCGGCGCAGTGATCGTTGTAGCAAAGAACGACAACGTCGGGCTTCACCTCCGCCAGCCACTTCCGCACGGGGCCGTAGCCGTCGAAGAGCGACTTCCAATAGGGTTCCTGGGTCTTGCCCTCGTCCATTGCGACCCCGATGGCCGGGACGTGGGAGCAGCCGACACCGGCAATGATTTTGGCCATGGGAGTGGGTCAGGCGTGGGGTTTCTGTTCCGACTTGCTGCGGTTGCCCTCGAGCGGGCGTCCGCCGGCAAGCATCATCGCCCGGTAATCTTCCTGGGGCATGCCGGTCATGCATGCGGCCATGTACTGGAACGTCCGGCGATCGGTGCCACCCAGCTTGGACAAGTGATAGATGTTGGCGCCGAGCCGCACCATGCCGATCCAGTCGCGCTCAAGGACGGCGCGACCCTGCTCCTCGGTGAGGGGAAACTTCGCGAGGTAGGCCTTTTCGTCCTTCAGGAATTCCTCCCGGTTGGAGGCCTTGAGCAAGGAGGTGCAGAACAGGTTCAGGTGCAGCCCGAGGCGGGAGCGCTCCTTGGTGAAGACATAGGTGCCCGGGATGTCCTCCAGCTGTTCCTTGATCGTTTTCATACCGCGGGCGGATTCCGGTGGGGTTCGGTTCACTCGCACGCCCGCCGCACGTGGTCGGGGACGGGCACAGCGACCATCCGGCCTGGAGTTTCCGGGTGGCGCTTCACAAAAACGCGCACCTCACGGCCCTCGGCGAGCAGTTCGGCGCCGCGGCGCAGCTCGTGCCGCATGGTGAAGCTCTTGCCGCCCCACTCGGTGATGGAGGTGTGAACCTCGACGTCCTCACCGTATGTGGTGGGCGCGACGAACCGGCAGGAGACGTCCACCACCGGCGTGCCGAGGATACCCTCGGTCTTTTCCAGCTCCCGCCAAGGCGGCACGCCCGCCGCCGCAAAAAAATGCCGCGACGCGGCGTCGAACCAGCGGAAGAAATTCGGGAAGTAGGCGATGCCGGCGGGATCGCAATCGCCGAACTCGACATGGACGCGGTGGATGTGGGTGCGGGGCATGGGGAAATCTTTGGCAGCGCCTCGGCCATCGGGCGGACGTCGAAACAGTTTTAGCTATAACTGAATGGCAAGAGCGATTCGCGACGGCCGGGAAACCTAGAGTTCCGCAGCGATGAGTTTGCTCAGCAGGCGCATGAAATCGGCCTTCTCGGACTCAGTGAACAGCGCGACCGCCTGGCGTTCGTGCCGGTCCACCGCCGAGGCGGCCCTCGTCACCAGGCGTTTTCCGGCCGGAGTCAGCTGGAGCTGGCGGGCCCGCTCATCGTGGGGATGCCTGACCCGCTGGACCAGCTTGGCCCGCTCAAGACGGTCCAGCAGGGTGGCCATGTTGGGCGGGTCCATCGCGAGCGCACCGCCCAGGCTTTTTTGGCTCGCCCCGGGATTATCCTGCAAAAGCACCAGCGTCGCGAACTCCGCCGGCCGGAGACCCAGTTTTTTCATCGGCTTGCCGTACTCCCGGGCGATCCGGAGGGACGCCCGCCTCAGGTTGTAACCGATGAATCCCAGCAGCCGGGTTTGATCGACGACCCGATGAATCTTGGACGGGACGGGCGACGTTTGGCGCATGCCACGAGACGAACGACCCGGGCCCTGAAGGCAAGACGCGGATAGGCCGCGGAATCTTCCGCGCCTTATCTCCCGCCCACGCGGCCCGCGGCCCCGATGGGCACGGCGTTGCCGCGCACCGTGCGATCCGACGGCGTCACCGGGGAATCCAACGCCGCACTCCTTCCTCCCTTTCGTCCGGCGCCGGTCTCGGAGCCTACGCCGCGATTACCCGCTCCACGCCTTCCACCCGGCTGGGGTCCAATGAGCACCCGACCCTGCCCTGCCCCGCCGGCGCGGCCGGACTGCAGTCCGGCCGCGGTCGCGTAATTGGCATTGCCGGGGCCGACCGGACTTCCCTGGCCCGGCGGGAGACTCAACGGCATCCCCACCCAGCTGAGATTCAGAACCTGGAGACCGGTGGCATACAATTCCGTCGCCAGCCGCGACCGCTCCGCGGACGCCTCGTTCGTCATGTATTGCAGCGACCTCCAAGCTTCCGCGGCCTTGGTGCCGGGATAGACCGACATGACATCAACCAAAGCCCCGGCCACGATTGCCGCGCTCGCGGCACTATCGAGCGGCGCCTGGTCCAGCAGGATCTGGGGCGTGGCGACCGGGTCGTCGGCAAGTCCCTTCCGCCGCGTGAGAATGGAGCCGACAGGAATCACCCGGGGATCCGCAGCGGGCCACGTGCCAGCGTCGCCGCCAGTCGAGGCGACCACCGTCACGCCCCGGTCGAACACGAGACCAACAGCCCGATTGAGAATCAGCGTCTGCTCGGGACCGGCCGGACTGATCTCGATGAGATTCGCCCCGACGTTCATCGCGCTCACGATGCCTTGGGCCACGGAGAAGACATCGCTGACTCCCTCGTCATCGGTGACCCTCACGCCAACGATCCGCGCGCCGGGAGCAATCCAGCTGAGCGTGGCGGCGGTACCGGATCCGCGGAGATCGGCCGGCTCGGTTCCCCAGCCGGCGTCCAACGTGCCGAGCAACGCCGAATCACGGCCGCGAAGGGTGCGCGCGTTCACGGCGGCAGGGGCGACGCCGGTGTCGAGCAGTGCGATCATAAAATCGCGCCCCCACCCGGCCGACCGACGGCCCGCAGCATTGTCCGCGCCCAACGCCTGGGCGGGAAGCCCGAGCAACGACAGCGCCGGCACGGCCAACGGGGTTGGCGTCTCCTCGTAACGGGATGGCACCGAGAGAAACATTTTCAAGTTGGGCCCGAGCTCCGCGATCCTGGCATACGGCTCCAACGCTTGCGCCAGAGATTCCAGCACGTCGTCGGTCGGAGTCGGTCCCGGCACCAGCCAAACCGCGGCCAGCTCCGGGATGCGACCGGAGATCGGTAGACCGGAAGCCGAGGTCCCGCCCAGAAAGCCCTGGTAGTCGGCCGTGGAATCAAACACGACCACCAGCTCACCCGGACGGGCCGTCGCCGGATCAATACCGCGGAGCCGTTCCCTGATCTCGAGCCCCAGCGATGAAAGTGCTCGGGCCGAACCGGCGGCCCGATTGGCGCCGGCACGCGCGGCCGGCAATGCAGACACCACGCCCAGTCGGCGATCGACCGCCCGGCCGGTCAGGGAGTTTGCAGAGGTCCGCGCGTTTTCGGCCTCGGCTTGGGCGGCAAGGTCCCGCGTTCTCCGCCACATCGCCACCGGCGTCAGGACGGAGAGCGCCAGCAAAACGAACAGCACGACAAAGGTGCGGCGTTGGCTCTTGGTGTTCACGGGGCAAACCGAAGTCGGAAGACGGGCGCGGGATGGGCTGCCACCTCCGCGGCGAATTCCTACGGCCGCAAACCCGGTGTCTCCAGCCCGAAACGGGCGATGTTACGATCCCGAGTACGGGATTGCGGCCACCCGCCGATGGTCCAGTGCTTGGGGCACCCCATGAATCGGCCCGGCCTTTTCCTGTCTGTGTTAATGCTGTCGACAGCGTTCACCCTACCCCTCGCGGGCGCCGAGGCACCGTTTACCGGCTGGCCGACGATCACGCGGGAAAACAAACCGTGGACCCGCTGGTGGTGGCCCGGGAACGGGGTCGACGCTGCGGGCCTGACCGGGCAGCTGGAGAAGTTTGCCGCGGCCGGGCTCGGCGGCGTGGAGATCACACCGATCTACGGGGCGACAGGCTCCGAACAGCGTTATCTGGATTTCCTCTCGCCGGCCTGGATGCAGATGCTCAGCCACACCGGCCGGGAAGCCCGCCGTCTCGGACTCGGGGTCGACATGGCGACGGGCACGGGCTGGCCCTTTGGCGGGCCGTGGGTGCCGGAGGCCGACGCCAACACCAAGATGGTGCTGGTGGGCGGACGTCTCGCCGGCGAGCCCACCAAGATGGTCGTGAAACGCGCCGGTCCGGGCGGCGAGGGCCTCGTGCTCGATCCCTACTCGACGGAGGCGCTCAAGCGCTACCTGCAGCCCTTCGACCGGGCTTTCCGTGATTTCCCCGCGGGACTCGTCCGGGGACAATTCCACGACTCCTTCGAATACTATAATGCCAGCTGGACTCCCTCGCTGCTTCAGGTCTTCCGACAGATGCACGGCTACGACCTACAGGATTTCGCCGGCGAGCTCATGGACCAGAAGCCCATGGAGGCCGACCGCTTGGCCCGGCTGAAAGGCGATTACCGCGAGACCCTCGCGCGGCTGCATCTCGATTATCTCCGCACTTGGGTGGATTGGTCGCATGCGCATGGCTGGATCGTGCGGAACCAGTCGCACGGCGCGCCGGGCAACTTGCTCGACCTGTACGCCAACGCCGACATCCCCGAAACCGAGGTCTTCGGTTCCACGCCGTTCCCCATCCCTGGCCTGCACCGGCTCGCCGACGAGGTCCGCCATGACCAGGACCTGCCGGAGTCGCTGGTGATCCGCATGGCCTCGTCGGCCGCGCACGTCGCCGGGCATCCGCTCGCCTCGAGCGAGACGGCCACGTGGCTGCGCGAGCACTGGAAAGTTTCCCTCGCGTACGCCAAGCCCGAGATCGACCGGCTGTTCACGGACGGCATCAACCACATCTTCTACCACGGCACGGCCTACTCGCCGCCGGATGCCGCCTGGCCCGGCTGGTTGTTCTACGCCTCGACCGAGTTTTATCCGAACAACACGTGGTGGGACGACTTCGGCGCGCTCAACGGCTACGTTGCCCGCGTGCAGTCGATCCTGCAGTCGGGCCGGCCCGACAACGACATCCTGCTCTATTGGCCGTTCGAGGACGGGATCGACGATCCCGCGGGCCAGATGAAGCAGTTCGCCGTCCACGACGTGAAGTGGCTGACCGAGCAACCCGTGGGGCGCCTCGCGCACGAGCTGATCACGGGCGGCTACAGCTTCGACTACATCTCGGATGCACAGCTGGCCGCAACCACCGCCAAGTCTGGCGGCCTCGTCACCCAGGGCGGAAACTACCAGCTGCTCCTCGTGCCCGCAACGCGGCGCATGTCCGTGGAGACCCTGCGGCAGATCCTCACGTTGGCGCGCGCCGGGGCGCAGGTCCAGTTCTACGGCCTGCCGGAGGATGTCCCGGGATTGGGCCGATTGGAGGAACGCCGCGCCGAATTCCGGACCCTGCTCGGACAGCTCCGGAACCTCGCGGCCGCCCGCGGCAGTTCCCTGCATCTGGTGACGCCCGATCCCGCCGGAGCCGTGGCCCGCGGCGAACTTCCCGTTGCACTCGGCGTCACCCGCGAGCCCGTCGTCGCCACTGGGCTGACATTCGTGCGGCGCGCCCGCGCGGATGGTTCCGATTATTTCTTCACCAATCTTACCGCCGCCGCGGTCCGCAGCTGGATCACGCTCGGCCGCGGCGCGCGCTCGATGCTGCTCTTCGATCCCCTGAACGGTAACCGCGGGATTGCGGCCAGCCGCACCGGCACCGATGGCCAGGCCCAGGTTTATCTCCAGCTCAAGCCGGGCGAGTCCGTGATCCTCCGCACCAGCACGGGTGTGGTGGCCTCGAATCTCCCCCCTTGGCCGTACCGCGAGCCGGCCGGCGCCCCGGTCGCTCTCGCCGGGCCGTGGAGCGTCGAGTTCATCAAGGGCGGCCCCGAGCTGCCCGCACCGTTCACCACCCCGGAGCTGAGGTCCTGGACCGAGCTCGGCGGGCCGGCGGCCCAGCGCTTCGGCGGCACCGCGCGTTACCGGATCGAGTTCGACGCTCCTCCATCGCAGGCGGACGATTGGCTGCTCGATCTCGGCGACGTCCGCGAGGTCGCCCGCGTCCGCCTCAACGGCCGGGATGTAGCGACCGCGTGGAGCCTGCCGTTCCAGATCCGGGTCGGCGCCTTCCTGCAGCCGGGCAGAAACGTGCTCGAGCTGGAGGTGACGAATCTGGCCGCCAACCGCATCCGCGACCTGGACCAGCGCAAGGTGGCGTGGAAGATCATGCGGGAAATCAATTTCGTGGACATCAACTACCAGCCCTTCGACGCCAGCAATTGGTCGCTGACGCCAAGCGGCCTGCTCGGCCCGGTCACGCTCACGCCGCTCCGGACCACGAAAATGTAGGCCCGGCCGCTCCTCCCGCTTGATTTTTTTCCGGGCCCGCTACACGGGCGGGCTCGTTCGTTTTCCGGCCTTCCCATTCCATCCGTCCCGCCTTCCACTGACCCTCCCATGTCCACCGCCACGCCGCAGAAATTCGAGTTCCAAGCCGAGATCAAGCAGCTGCTCGATATCGTCATCCACTCCCTTTACACCGAGAAGGAAATCTTCGTCCGCGAACTGGTGTCGAACGCCTCCGACGCGCTGGAGAAGCTCCGGCACACGCAGATCACCGAAAAGGAGATCTTCGACGACAAGCTCGAGCTGGAGATCAACGTCACGACCGACGACACAGCGAAGACGATCACGATCCAGGACTTCGGCATCGGCATGACGCGCGATGAGCTGGTGAAGAACCTCGGCACCATCGCCCACTCCGGCTCCAAGGCGTTCCTGCAGGCCCTCGGCGAAGGTGGTGCCAAGAATTCCAACCTGATCGGCCAGTTCGGCGTCGGTTTCTACTCCGCTTTCATGGTCGCGAAGTCCGTGAAGGTCTATTCGCACTCGCGGCACGCCGCCGAGCCCGGTCACGTCTGGAGCAGCGACGGCGCCGGCAGCTACGAGATCGAGCCCTCCGAGGGTGAGCGCCGCGGCGCCAAGATCGTCATCACGCTGAAGGACGACTGCAGCGAGTTTTCCGAGGACTGGAAGATCAAGGAGATCCTGGAGCGCTACAGCGCGTTCGTCTCGTACCCGATCAATCTCAACGGCAAGCGCATCAACACCGTCCAGGCCCTCTGGCTGCGCAGCAAGAACGAGATCAAGGAAGAGGAGTACACCGAGTTCTACAAGTTCCAGGCCCACGCATTCGACGAGCCGCGCCTTCGCCTGCACTTCAGCGCCGACGCGCCGCTCGCGATCAACGCCCTGCTGTTCGTCCCCAAGGACAACACCGAGAAGCTCGGCTTCGCGCGCCTCGAGCCGTCCGTCTCGCTCTACTGCCGCAAGGTCCTCATCGACGCCAAGCCCAAGGACATCCTCCCCGAGTGGCTGCGCTTCCTCAAGGGTGTCGTCGACAGCGAGGATCTCCCCCTGAACATCTCGCGCGAGACGATGCAGGACCGTTCGCTGCTCGAAAAGCTGAACAAGGTGATCACAAAACGCTTCCTGAAATTCCTCGAGGAGGAGGCCAAGAACCGGCCCGAGGCCTACACGGAGTTCTTTCAGGAGTTCGGCCACTTCCTGAAGGAAGGCGCCGCGCTCGACCACACCCACAAGGACCAGGCCACGAAGCTGCTGCGCTTCGAGTCGTCGCTCACCGAGAAGGGCAAGTCGACCTCGCTTGCCGATTACGTCTCCCGGATGGGAGCCGAGCAAAAGGAGATCTATTACCTGGTCGGGCCGAACCGGACCGCCATCGAGTCCGGCCCGTATCTCGAGGCCTTCAAGGCCCGCAACCTCGAGGTGCTCTTCTGCTACGAGAGCGTCGACGAATACGTGATGAACAACGTACGCGAGTTCGACGGCCGGAAGCTGACCGCCGCCGACCACGCCGATGTGAAACTTTCCGACCTGCCCAAACCCGAAGGAGCCCTCGCCGACAGCGACGTCGCGACCCTGACCGGCTGGCTCAAGTCGACCCTGGGCGAGCGCGTCGCCGAGGTGAAAGCCAGCGAACGGCTGGTGGATTCACCGGTGCTCGCGCTCAACGCCGACAAGTTCATGTCGCCCCACATGCGCCGCATGATGAAGGCCATGAAGAAGGGTGAGGCCGATTCACCGGTCCTTGTGAATCTGGAGATCAATCCCCGGCACGCGGTGATCAAACGGCTGTTCGAACTGCACGGGACCAACCCGGACCGGGCCAAACTCGTGGCCGAGCAACTCTTGGACAACGCCTTGATCTGCGCGGGCTTGCTGGATGACGCCACTGCCATGGTTGCCCGGCTAAATCGGATCCTTGAGACAGCGTGATGGTGGGCAGGCTGGGCCCGACATCTATCACATATTTTTTGCGATTTGGGGATCGACCGCCGGAGCCCATAAAGTAGAGTATTTATACCGGTTAAGGGGTATTTTTGCCCACTAACCATATAAATAAAATGCGATCACATAAACCTCAGTCCCCCGGTTTCACCCTCGTTGAAATCATGATTGTCGTAGTCATCATCGGCCTTCTGGCCGCGATGGCTATTCCGGCCTTCCAAAAGGTCCGTACCGCGTCCCAGGACAAGACCGTCACCAACAACATGCGCCAGCTGGGAGCCGCCGCCGACCAGTACTTCCTGGAAAACGGCACTTCGACCGCGGACCTGACCTCCTTGGTCGGCTCGCAAGCGTATGTGAAGGCCCTCAACACCGTGGCCAACGAGGCCTACCCGCTGACCTTCACGCAAGGCGGCGCAATCATCGTGAGCGGCGTCGGTGGCAACCGCACGCTGACCTACGTGCAGTAAACGGTTCAACAAACCTCAGACTTCAAGGCCGCGCCCCAGGGCGCGGCCTTTTTGCGGCCGAACCCGACGCCTCAGGCCGGGATCGCGCGAACTTCCATGAGCCGTTTCACCCGCTGCAGGAGATCCCGCGGGCTAAAGGGCTTCACCACGTAATCCAGGGCCCCGAGTTCGAGGCCGACATGCCGCGCCTCAGGCGAGGTCCAGCCGCTCAGCAGCATGATGGGGATGGTGGCAGTCGCCCGGTTATGCCGCAGGATCTCGCAGAGCGCGAAGCCGTCGATGTCGGGCAACATGAGGTCCAGCAGGATGAGCGTCGGGTGGGACTGCGCGATTTTCACCAAAGCCTCGCGGCCGGTGGCGGCCGTCTCGACCCGGTAACCCGCGCGGGTCAGCAGGCGCGAAATCAAGGCCAAGACATCTGCTTCATCCTCGATGCACAGGATACTGGGGGTGGACATGCCCCCGGAGACTATCCCGGCAATGTCACGGCATGATGGCCGGGCGGTGACAATCAGGTCAAAAGCCAGAACCCCGCCCGTGCGGCAGTAAACTGGCGGAGGGGGTGGGATTCGAACCCACGGTCCCCTTTCGGGCACGCCTGATTTCGAGTCAGGTACGATAGACCACTCTGCCACCCCTCCGGTCAGGGTCGGGCAACGTAGGGGCGGGGACACAAAACGGAAGCTGAAAAACACCTCCCCCCCGCTCAGCCCTTGCGATCGATCCGACGGTAGATCCGGTAACCATCGGCACTCTGCAGGAGGAAATAGTCGACCGCGATGATGCGCGCCAATTCGGGCCAGAGCTCGAAGCCGTGGCGGCGACGGTCATTGAAGGCAAAATTGTCCGGGACTATCCCGTCGACGAAAAATGCCGGCGGCGCGCGGTTGAAGTCCGCAAGAAAACGGGTGCGGTAGAAATCCCGGAGCGGGTTGGCCTCGATCAGGCGCTCGGTATGGGACTCGCGTGTCGCTTGGGGTAGGCCCGTCAGCACGTACACCCTCGGCTCCCAGCCCCAGACACTAAGCGTGTCACCGGGCTTCGCCTCGATGCGGATCAGCAGACAGGCCTCGTCGATCATGAGATGGTTGACGCCCGGCGGGAAAACGAACCGCAGCGTCCCGGGTGCCAGCACATGGGCAGCCTGCGGCAACAATGTGCAGCCCAGCCACGCCAGCACGAGGCCGGTCCGCCAGCCACGACGGGCCGGAGGGAGCGCGGCAAAAACCGCGGCGCAGCAGGCCGCGGCCGGCAGCACCGGCAACCAAAGGGCCAGGCCAAGGTAATGCACAAAAAGGCGGCCGGAGCCCGCGATCGCGACCCCGGCGGCCAGCATGGCCACGACCATCACGCCCAGAAACGGGCGGAGCGAGCGATCGCGGCGCAGGGCCGGAAAGCCCAGGAGCAGTGCCAACGCGACCAACGGCAGCGCGTAGGCCGGAAAGCCGCTCCCGGGATAGCTGAGAAACCAACCCAAGGCGGCCGGAAAGGCGACTTGGGCCGCCCCCAGATAAGAGAGCCCGGCACGCACATAGGCGTCGCTCCAATCCGGCCGGATGCCGGCGACTGTCATCACCAGCAGGGGAACCACCAACGCGGTAAGGAATCCCGCGCCGGACATGGCCGCCTCCCGGCCGCGACCGGCCGGCGTTTCCCGGCGCCCCAGCCAGTGAACGACCAAGCCCCCTGCGACCAGCGCCACGGCGACAGGCAGAGCCTGCAGTTTGGTCCACGCTGTGCACCCCAGGACAAAGGCCCCGGCCGCCTGCCAGGCAGCCGCCCGGCGCCGCAGGCCGGTCCACATCAAAGCCAAGCCCAGCGCGAGCAATGCCCCCGCCATGGTCTCCGCCGAATACTGCAGGAAGTCCTGATGCCGCGTGAGCGCGAAAAACGCCGCCAGCGGCAGGATCCCCAACCTCGCCCAGAGTTCACCGGAGACCTCCCGCAACAAACCGTAGCACGCCGCCAGACCGACCCATTCCACGAAGAGGCCAAAGAAGCGCGCCGTCTCGTAATCGAGGTCGGCCCCCAAGGCGCCCAGGAAAGCCAACGGATAGACCGCCAGCGGGCCGATCGCGTGGGCATCCACATCGCGCCAGAAAACCGGCCGGTGCAGCAGGGTGATCGCACCGGCGATCAACTGGCTCTCATCGGCGTTGTTTTCCGCGCCGGCCACCGCCACCGGCCAGCGGAACATGAGTAACCCCGCCGCCAAAAAAACCAGAAACATCCAGCGCGGCACCCGCCGCGGTTGCAGCGCCCCCAGCAACAGGAGCACGGCAAAAGGCAGCGCCAACAGCCAGTAGCGCGACGGCTGGTCCGTGAACCATTGATAGACGTTGTCGTTCATCCGGGACGGGGCACCAAGACTTCAGAAGCATGGGACACTCCCCTCCTTGCCGGCGAGACCCGATGTCGACGGCCGGTGTCCGGCCACGGCCGCCCGGCCCGGTCAGCCGTTCGCGTCTTCAGCCCGGCCCTTGCCACCGTTGGCGGGCAGGTGCTGGGGAAACACGAGGTAGTAATTCATCAGCCACCAGCTCCGCGACGAGCGGTAGAACAGGATCGGAAACCCGATCGCCCCGATGCCGGCGAGGACGCCGGCGGTCGTGCCGCCGATTTCGCCGTAGAACCAGAGCAACATGACGGGCACCAGGTAGAGCACGATTGTCATGCCGTAGTTGAGCGAGGCCGAGCCGAGGTAAAACCCCTCGTCGTTGTCCCGCTCGATGGTGAAGTCGCAGGCCGCGCAGCACTTGTTGACCGTGAAGATTTTCCCGGCCTGGAAAAGTGTCCGGCCCCCGCAGTTCGGGCAGCGGTTGGACAAACCCCGGGAGATGATCTGGACGCGTGTCACGGTCATGACGGGCAAGTAACAAGCACGAAGTTCCCAGTGGCAAGGAGGGACCCGCCCGCATCCGTTCACGTGTCTCCGGGAACTCGTCACTTCGGGCGCCCCTTCCGGCGCCGCATTGGGCACAAAAAAGCCGCGCCGCCCGGGGGCGACGCGGCTGAAAGGAAACCGCCCGGCTCAGGCGCCGAGCTGGTAGCGGGTGAAACGGCGGATCTGGATGTTCTCGCCGATCTTCGTGATGTTCTCCGTGACCAAGTCCTTCACGGTCTTTTCCGGGAGCTTCACGAACGGCTGATCAAGCAGGCAGACCGTCGAATAATACTTCTCGAGCTTGCCCTCGACGATCTTCTGCGCGGCGGCCGGCGGCTTGCCGACGACTTGGGCCGTGGCAATTTCGCGCTCCTTGGCGAGCTCGGCCTCGGTGACCTGTTCGCGGGACACGTACGTCGGGTTGGCCGCGGCGATCTGCAGGCACAGGTCCTTGCAGAAGGAGCGGAACTCGTCGGTGCGGGCCACGAAGTCGGTCTCGCAGTTGACCTCGACCAGAACGCCGACTTTGCCGCCGACGTGGATGTAGCTCTCGATCAGGCCGTCCTTGGCGAGGCGGTCGGCCTTCTTCGCGGCGGAGGCGACGCCCTTCTTGCGCAGGATCGTGATCGCTTCGTCTACGTTCCCGTTGGACTCGGTGAGGGCTTTCTTGCAGTCGAGCAGGCCGGCGCCGGTCTTTTCGCGCAGGTCCGCTACCATGGTGGCGGTGATGGTGGTGCTCATCAATGAATGGGCTGGTGGCTGCTTACTCGGCCTTCACGGGGGCACGGCGGGCGCGCACCACCTTCTTCTTGGCGGCGATCGCCTCGGCATCGCCCTCGACGACGGCCTCGACGCCGGCGGGCAGCACAACCTTCGAGAGATCGATCTCACCGGAGGACGGCACGGAGGCATGGGCCTCGCCCGGCTGGGCGCGGGGGGCATTGCGGCGGCTGTCGCGCTGGGACAGGCCTTCCTGAATCGCGGCCACGACGGCCTCGACGATGATACGGACCGACTTCACGGCGTCGTCGTTGCCCGGGATCGGGAACTTCAACTGCGACGGATCGGAATTGGTGTCGACCAGGCCCACGGTGGTGATGCCACTGCGGTTGCCCTCGGCGACGGCGATCTTCTCGTGGTTGGTGTCCACCACGAACATCGCGGTCGGCAGGCCGGTCATGTCGGAGATGCCGTTGAAATTGCGGGTCATGCGGGTCATCTCGCGCTTGATCGCGGCGATTTCCTTGGAGGCGAGCTTGTCCATCTCGCCGTTCGTCTCCATCTGCTGGTACTTCTTGAACTTCGCGATCGAGCGGGTGACGGTCTGGAAATTGGTCAGGGTGCCGCCGAGCCAGCGGTCGACGCAGTACGGCATGTTGGTCGAGGTCGCGGCCTCGCGGATGATTTCCTGGGCCTGGCGCTTCGTGCCGACGAAGAGGATGTTGCCGCCGCTGGCGACGGTCTCGGTCAGGAACTGGCAGGCCTTCTCGAGGGCGATGTGGGTCTTGCCGAGGTCGATGATGCTGATGCCCTGGCGGTGGTCGAACACGTAGGGCTTGGAACGGGGGTTCCAACGCTTGGTCTGGTGCCCGAAATGCACGCCGGCGTCGAGCAGGTCTTTGACGGTTACGCTGATGCTCATGGTCTGGGATCTATGTATCTTGCGAAACACAGGTCGGCCAATGGGCCGCCTTGCGATCGATTGATGTGGTTGTGGTTGTGGTTCTAACCGTCCTTTTGAGGGGACAGAGGTTCCAAGACAGGCTGAGCCCCGATCTCTGGCAAGCGCGAATTACCGGGGACGATTTGCTGCCGCCGCGCAGACATTTTATCCCGGTCGGCCGGGGCAACGGCCCGACTCGGGCATTGACGCCCAATTTGCGCGAACCTTTCCTCCGGGCCATGCATGAAACCAAGCCGATTGCCGCCGGAGCC
Source organism: uncultured Opitutia bacterium (assembly GCA_903925425.1). Lineage (GTDB taxonomy): Bacteria > Verrucomicrobiota > Verrucomicrobiia > Opitutales > Opitutaceae > CAIYFD01. Next base: position 13,979 of record CAIYFD010000216.1, read on the forward strand.
AAATACAGGCGCATTATCCTGAAGCTCAGCGGTGAAGTGCTGCGGGGCGGCAAGTCGGGCGACCCCATTGACGCGGCCACCCTTGAGCGCACCTGCCTGCAAGTGACGGAGATCCACGAGCTTGGCGTCCAGATTGGCGTGGTAATCGGTGGCGGAAACATCTTCCGCGGCCTCAGTGGCGAACAGCGCGGCGTCGACCGTACCACCGGCGACTACATGGGCATGCTGGCCAC